>JAZTZV010000017.1:0-16266 GCA_045637645.1 Acutalibacteraceae bacterium
GAGCCTTTTATGATATTTTATGAAGAACTTTCGCCGAGCAACGCTTCCAAAGCCAACAGTTCATTTTTGAGATTCGATAGTTCAAATAAATAGAACAACATTCCGCTCGGAATGCGACGACGACGGCGGCGAACATTCAAAAACGGATGCCGCAATTCCATTTTCCAAAATCCCCAAGGATGATGAAGAATTTTCTCGGCAGCCTGACGATATTCGCCGTTTTTCAGTCGCGACGCACAAAAGTGCCACATCCACCATTCCCGCAAGGAAACCGCCAAAGCAAGCGCCTCCACCACCAAAAGGGCGAGCGACATCCACGACAATGCGTTGTTTGACACACATAACCAAACGGTTCCGACAACGCCGACCAGCACCACATCCCCTACCATCCACAAAGCGAACCACTTCAAGCGATTGACGATGCACACAACATCCTTTTGACGGTCAGC
This sequence comes from Acutalibacteraceae bacterium, assembly GCA_045637645.1. Taxonomy (GTDB): domain Bacteria; phylum Bacillota; class Clostridia; order Oscillospirales; family Acutalibacteraceae; genus RGIG1959. The sequence continues at coordinate 450 of JAZTZV010000017.1, forward strand.
CTGCGCGTGTTTCTCTTCGCACTTACGGCAAAGCGTTCCCCATTCCGCCTGACGGCGGCCGCATTTCTCGCACAGCACGATTATTCCTCCCCTTTCAAGCACACCGTTTTCAGCGTGTGATGCATCGCGGGCAACACCGTTTCGAACAGATCCTTGGTGCCGATTTTTAAACTGGCGGTGTTGATACAGGGATGGCACCCGACGGTGTCGCTTTTGAGAAGATCCTCGTCAACAAGCAGTTGCACGGCGTTGTCGTGATCGTTCATCAACCCGAGCACCGACACCGACCCCGGCGTAATATCAAGATAGCGTTCCATATGCTCCGCCGACGCAAACGACAGACGCGCCGATTGAATCTGTGCGGAGAGTTCTTTGGTTTTGAACGGTTTGTCGGCGGGCATCATCAAGAGATAAAACGCCGTTTGCTGGCGGTTGCACAAAAACAGGTTTTTACAAATTGCCGCACCGAGCGCTTCATCGATCGCGGCACAAGCCTCCATTGTATCGGCGTGTTCATGATCGATGCGTTGATAGGCAACGCCGAGCAAATCGAGCAAATCGTAGCAACGACGTTCTTTTTCGAGGCGAGTATCGGCATCGGCAGGTCTGCCGTTTTGAAGAATCAAAGACATGTGAATCGCTCCTTTTCGTTTATCTCAAATAACTGACAATTTTTACAACAATCGCAAACACGATGTAGATCAAAGCCAACGAGATGAGCACCCAGCCCAAAACACTTTGTCCGGCAGTCTCGACGACAAGTACAACACCGAAAACCAATCCTGCAAGCAACACAAGCCCGATCACAAACAGAAACCATTTTATCACATGGTACGCACCTTTTGATGATGTCTTATCCGGTATAAAAACCTTATACAAATTCAAAAATCCTTCCGCAAATATCTCGAAAATCTCTTCAAATATCGTTTCCACAAAAGCTCACACCTTGCCAATGAAATTTAATGTTTGTATTATAGCATCCTCTTTTAGAAAATGCAATTTTTTATCCTGTTGAATTTTCAACTTGTTGACATCTCAACATCCTGTGTTATAATAATCTTATACTTTAATCACCCATAAAGGAGTGTGCAAGATGGATCAAAAATACGAAGCTCTGTTTACCCCGTGGAACATCGGCAAAGTGGAAATCAAAAACCGCATTGTGATGTGTCCGATGGGCGGTACGTCGCTGTTCGGTTGGTTCGAACTGGGAGGCTGTCACTTTGACAAAGAAGCGGCAAACTTCTTTCTTGAACGCGCCAAGAACAACGTCGGTCTCATCATCCCCGGCATCGCGCCGCTTCGCGATACCTTCTGGGGCAAGTGGCTGTGGCAAAACCCGAAGATGTTTGAAGAACTCAAAGAATTCATGGACGAAATCCATAAAACCGATACCAAGCTGTTTGTTCAGTTGACGGCGGGCATGGGTCGTTCGTGGGCGATCACGGAGCTTGTCGCACCCTTGCACAAAAACAAGCTCACCCGCGCACTTATCAAGCCCGTCATCGACACGTCGCACGAGCTCGCGTGCCCGAGTCCGCAACCTTCCCGTTGGGCGCACGACATCGAATGTCCCGAAATGACAGTCGAGCAAATCCATGAGATCATCGAAGCGTTCGCCAAAACGGCAAAACTCTGCCGCGACGCGGGCGTGGACGGCGTCGAAGTACACGCAGTTCACGAAGGCTATTTGCTCGACCAATTCGCCATCGAATTCTTTAACAAACGCACCGACGATTACGGCGGCAATTTCGAAAATCGCTACCGTTTCGCCGTTGAAGTCGTCAACGCCATTAAAGAGGCGTGCGGCGAGGACTTCCCCGTGTCGCTTCGCTATTCGGTGGAATCGAAGATGAAAGGCTTCTGCGAAGGCGCGATGCCGGGTGAGAATTACAAAGAAGTCGGTCGCGATATGGCGGAATCCGAAAAAGCGGCAAAATATCTGCAAGACGCAGGCTACGATATGCTCAACGCCGACAACGGTACCTACGATTCGTGGTACTGGGCGCATCCGCCGATGTATATGCCGCAAAACTGCAACCTCGACGACGTGGCGCACATCAAGCAATTTGTGGATATCCCCGTTGTGTGCGCGGGTCGTATGGAACCCGACATCGGCGCGCAAGCGGTCGCGGACGGTCGCATCGATGCCGTCGGTGTGGCGCGTCAATTCCTGACCGATCCCGAATGGATCACCAAGCTGATCGACGATCGCCTTGAGGACATCAAACCGTGCATCTGCTGTCACGCGGCTTGCTTCAACTTCTCCCGCTCGAAAGGCACGGCAAACACACAAGATCTCACCGACACGATGGGACTCGCGCGCTGTGCACTCAATCCCGAGACGATGCAATCGAAGAAATATTACATCACCCCTGCCAAAAAGTCGAAAACCATCGCCGTCATCGGCGGCGGCATCGGCGGCATGGAAGCGGCGATTTTGGCCGCCAAGCGCGGACACAAGGTCACACTTTACGAAAAGAGTGACAAGCTCGGCGGTGTGTTCATCGCGGCGGCGGCTCCCTCGTTCAAAGAAAAAGACCGTGATCTCATCACGTGGTACATCCGCGAGCTCGGCAAATACCCCATCGACGTGAAGATGAACACGGCGGTGACGGATGTGAAATCGCTCGACGCCGACGAAGTGATCGTCGCGACGGGTGCCGTGGCACGCTCCATCCCCGTGAGCGGTGCCGAAAAAGCGGTGGAAGCGGTTGATTATTTGCTTGGTAACAAAGAAGTCGGCAACAACGTTGCGGTCATCGGCGGCGGCTTGACGGGTTGCGAAATTGCGTACGAGTTGTATCTGCAAGGCAAAAAACCTGTGATCGTCGAGATGCAAAACGATCTCATCACCACCAAGGGCATCTGCCTTGCCAACACCAGCTATTTACGCGATTTCTTCAAAACAAACCAAGTACCCGTGTATTTGGAAACGTCGCTTTGCGCCATCAACGATGGTGCTGTCACGCTCAAAGACAAAGACGGCAAAACCTTTGAAGTTCCTGCCGATTCGGTGATTTTGTCGGTCGGTTACACCCCCGCCCCTGTGGCACAAAAAGGCAAGCACGTGCACGTCATCGGCGATGCTTGCAAAGTCGGCAACCTGCGCACCGTCATTTGGCAAGCGTGGGATGTCGTGATGAAACTGTAAGGAGGTATACACACTATGGAACTTACTCGCGAACAACAAGCGATCCTCGACGGTGAGAAGGGCGAAACGCTTGCCAAAGTGATGAAAACACTCGTGATGTACGGCGAATTGTTCGGTGCCACCAAGATGGTGCCTGTTACGTCAAAGCACAATCACCTTGTCACCTCGTTCGGTCTCAAGGCACTCGGCCCTGTGTACGACATGATGAACGAACTCATCGAATCGGGAGCCGTGTCGCAACAAACCTTCTCGGTCGACCCCCGTCCGCTTGACAAAAACGTGCCTTCCAATTTCCTGCAGAATTTTATTTTCAACAACTTCATGTATTCCCGCCAAGATTTCTATGAAGGTCAGCTTAAAAAGCTCGGCTTGATGGACGACGACGCCTTCACCTGCGCGTGCTATCTCGACGAGGTCGGCAACAAGCCGCAACAAGGCGAGATCCTTTCGTGGGCGGAATCGTCGGCGGTCGTGTACGCCAACTCCGTACTCGGCGCACGTTGCAACCGCAACTCGGGATTGATCGATTTGATGGGTTCGGTCGTCGGTTTTGTCCCCTATTTCGGCTTGCTGACCGATGAAGGTCGAAAAGCAAGCTGGATCGTCGAAATCCAAACCACGAAGAAACCCGAAGCACAATTGCTCGGTTCTGCCATCGGCATGAAGGTCATGGAAGATGTGCCGTATGTTAAGGGGCTCGATAAATGGCTCGGCACCGAGCTTGACGACGCGGCTTGCACCTATCTTAAAGATTTCGGTGCGGCAACCGCCTCCAACGGCGCGGTCGGTCTTTATCACATCGATAACCTCACTCCCGAAGCGAAACAGCAAGGCGACACTCTTATCAAAGACGATGCGCAAGTATATGTCATCGATGACGCCGAACTCGAGCGTGTATACAAGGGCTATCCGATCATGTGGAAAAACGAAAACCAAAAGCCGAAGCTGTGCTTTATGGGTTGCCCGCACATGACGCTCCAACAACTCAAAGACTGGACGGACAAGGTGGAAACCGCGCTCAAAGAAGCGGGCAACAAAAAGGTGCTCATCCCCACCGTGTTCACCGCTCCCACCGCCGTTCTGCGCGAATTCGAAAAAACGCCGTATGCCGCCAGACTCAAAGCGACAGGCGTCATCACTTCGTACATCTGTCCGCTGATGTATATGAACAATCCGCTCGCAGGCAAAATGCCCGTCATCACTTCGTCAAACAAACTGCGCACTTACACAACGGCGCGTTATTACACCGATGACGAGATCCTTGCTCAAATCACGAAAGGAGGCAACGCGTGATGAAGATTTTTAAAGGTCGCGTAGTCGCTCCCGGCACGACGAGCGCAAAGGCGGTTGTTTCCCACGAGGGTCTGAACACCCTTGCCTCATTCCAAAAAGCGCTTCAATTCGGCGACAAAAACGCCACCTGCGGCGACCAGAACAACAAGGATTTGTTCGGCAAACAGATGGCGGGCAAGGCACTGTGCCTGCCGCAGACCATCGGTTCGACGACGGGCGGTTTGGTGCTGTACTGTGCATGCTCGATGCACCGTCAGCCCGCGTGCATGTTGTTTTCGAAACCCATCGACTCGCTTGCCGCCGCAGGTGCGGTGCTGAGCAGTGTGTGGCTTGATGACGTGACGATGCCGGTTGTTGACAGCCTCGGCGAGGAGTTTCTTTCCTACGTCAAAGACGACATGACCATCACCGTCAAAGACGACGGCACGGTGGAAGTGGAATAACCCAAACGCGGGACTGCGACAAACGTAGTCCCGCGTTTTTTATTGTCTATGATACATAGATAGACATTTTCACATAGGCGATGTATACTGTTGGCGAAAGGAGGCGGTTTTATGACCCCGCAAAAAACAGGACCGTTCATTGCTTCTCTTCGAAAAGAGAAAGGTTGGACACAGCAAGTTCTTGCTGATAAACTGCAAGTAAGCGTAAAAGCTGTTTCGCGTTGGGAAACCGGGAAAGGATACCCCGATGTCACCATACTTCCCTTATTGGCAAACGAGCTCAACATCTCAATCGGCGAATTGCTCAACGGCGAACGAGACGCCGTTATCCCTGTTTCGTCGCACGATACGACACTGTTAAACATGTACGCCGATACAAGACGATATGACCGAAAAAACCGCGCTTTAAAAATCGGAATCGGAATCTCGGCAGCAACGGCATTGCTAACGATGGCAATATGCATTTTAACGATTGTTGTCGGTGTACTGGGAGGATTTCAAATTTCCCAAACCTTCAAAGGACGGTCGTACTGTGTTCTCGCCGACGATCTTTCATATATGACATATTACGGCGAACGATATGTACCGTTGGATACGGGTGGTTACGAATGCCGTATCGGCGAAGAAATTGTCGATGAAGTGCGCTTGGAAAGCGGCGACATCTTTTCAAAATTTTTCTCAGAATACAACGTACACAGTATAAACGGCGTGCCCGATTTTGAAATGATATATTTACAAAGCGAGCACGACATCTGTTACTATGTAAAAGAATCATGTAAAAGCTCTTATGAACAGCAGCTGAACGCTTTCGAGCCTTTCGCTCTGTATGCACTTATCGTGCAACCCGATTTTTACGAAAAAACCTGCTTGTTGGACGAAAATATTGTGAACGTGCTTTCGACATTAACGCAATATGATCGCGATTCGTCACTTACCTGTGCATACACCGCACAGCAGCCACGATTGACCGTAATCGTCTATGATTGTGAAGGCATCTTTTACAAAGAGATCGGTGACATTTTCAAAGAAAACGATACCTATTATTGGTACGATTACGCAGGCGAAACATTTCCTGCCGCAAGTGCACACACGACAATCCCCTATCAACTGGACGCATCTTGTTACGATGCATTAGACACATTGTTTTCATACACATTTTGATACAGAATAAGAGAGAACACTTCCTTATGAAGTGTTCTCTCTTATTATATAAAAATTGATACTTTCGGTTTGAAAGTGTCATAGTGATATTTTGCTTATCTGCAAAGTGATATTGAACCTTACGGTAATTGTCCGAAGGACAATTTAAAGGCGAATACAACTGTGGCACCATCCTTACGGATGGTGCCACAACGAAGACGCTTTTTTCTTTTGTCGAGAAAATCGTATTTATGGTAGAAAAATGCAGGAAACTGTGGTATACTGGTGTCATCATCCTACTTATGGAAATCGCGATACGCAGAAGGCTGCGTGTTCCGACAAAGGAGGCGCTTATGTTCCGAAAACAAGACCTTCTCAACCATCTTGCCGCGATGGGTGTCGATCCGAAAGGCACACTTCTGGTTCACTCGTCGATGAAAGCCATCGGTGACGTGGAAGGCGGTGCCGACACGGTGCTGGATGCGCTGTGTGAGTATATGCAAGACGGGCTTCTCGTTCTGCCGACGCACACGTGGCGACAAATGAACGAAACATACACCGTGTTTGATTCGCGCACCGAGCCGTCGTGCGTCGGCTTACTGACCAACTTGTTTATGCAACGTGACGGCGTTGTTCGTTCGCTTCATCCGACCCACTCGGTCGCGGCGTTCGGCAAGGATGCCGACGATTATGTTGCGGGTGAAGAACAAACGCGCACGCCCTGTCCTCGAAACGGATGTTGGGGCAAACTGTACGACCGTAAGGCGCAGATTTTGTTCCTCGGCTGTTCGCTCAAAAGCAACACCTACCTGCACGGCGTGGAGGAATGGATCGACACACCGAATCGCTTGAAAGCGACCGCACAGGATTTCACCGTCATCGACCGCAACGGTGTTTCTCACACCGTACCGCAACATCGCCATCACACCGAAAATCCCGTTGTCGATCCATCGGAGCATTACGACAAGATGGAACCGATTTTTGCCGCAAACAGCGCGGTTACTTACGGCACATTCGGCGACGCCGAATGTATCCTCGGCGATGCGGTAAAAATGGCGGATCTGACCATTCCGTATTTAAAGCGTGATCCGCATTTGTTTGACGACGATGATGCAGTGGAGTAAAACACCCATTCAAATCCCCTCCGTCGGCTTCGCCGACACCTCCCCTTGCCTCTTCAGGGGGAGGCAAGAAACTTTACCAAGGAGTTGTGTATCATGGCAAAATGTTCGTTTTCGAAAGTCTCTTTGAACGGTACATGGGAGCCGTATTGGCCGTTTGGCACGGATCTGTACGCGCGCTTGCTGTACATTGCAACCGACAGCACCGAAGTGCTGATTACCGCACTTGACACCGGCGACACCGCGCACCCCTATACCGTGCAATTCCGACAGGAAGTGTCGGCGATGACCGCTATTCCCATCGACAACATTTGGTACCACGAACTGCAAATCCACGCCGCCCCCGGCGCGGACATCCTCCGCGATGAGGTCATCTCCGCCATCGCCAAGCGTGTCGCCGACGAGGTCAACGCAATGAAAGCACGTGCCGTCCCCTTCACCTGTGAGGTTTCCGAAGCGTATGCGGGCACGAAATTCTCCTACAACCGCGAGCAATACGTCCACGGTCTCGGAGGCGTGACCGTGTGGGCGGGTCTCAAATACGACGAAAACGGCAAGCCCTATTCGCAGGACCCCGGCCGTATGCTTTTGCGCGGCTATAAACCGGATCTGCCTGTGTTTGACAAACCGATTTATTTCGACAATCCCAACGACCCGCTCGCCTATCTCTTTGTATTCAAAGATGAAAACGGCAAGGTCATCGGCACGATGTCTCGTTTCGCGGCACACCCCGACGTGGCGGTTCTGTTTGAATCGCATCACGTACACGATTACAAATACAACTATGATTGGCCGGGTTACCTGTGCGAGACGATGGAAAGCGAATTTGACGCGCCCGCGATGTACATCAACGGCCCGTGCGCGAACCTCGCCATGAAGAAGGGCTTTGAAGGCTTTGTGACCTATGACAGCTCGGCGGCAGAAGCCAAGCGCATCGGCGAAGAATTGGCGGCATTCTTGCTCGAAAGCTACGCCGAAAAGCGTGTGCCGATGGGCGATCCCGACAACTGCAAGGTCGCGCATTATGACATCAAGCTCCCCATGCGCGACGACTTGCCGCATTCGCGCGAAGAAGGGAACGACGAGGCCAAACGTGTCGCCGAAGAAGCCGCCGAGGCGGCGTTGCGCGAAGCGATCGATCAAGGCATGCCCGCGTATGAAGTCAAATCCCGCATCGACGACCGTTATCGTGCGACTTATTCACCGATGTTTGCATGGCGCACCTGCTACTTCACCGACGAAGAGTTTGCGTCACGCGTGGCCAATGTGGATTTCCATGTGTTGCGCCTCGGAGATTATGTATTCATGGGTATCCCCGGCGAAAGCCTTGTGGAAATGAGTCATTGGATGCGTTCGACCTTTACGGGTGTCAAAACCATCCCGATGGATCAAGTCGGCGGCTATTACAGCTATATGGCAACACCGACCACGCTGACGCTCGGTGGCTACACCTACTGGTACAGCTGGACGAACCGCGACTCGATCCCGACTCTCAAAGAGGAAATTGTCAAAGCGATGGACGATTTTAATCAATAATGCGCAAAAGAGCCCTTGCACCGACGCAAGGGCTCTTTTTACGTTGACAAGTATTGGGAATTTCAGTATAATACAAACCATGTCTCATAATAAAGGAGTATTCTATGATCGATTTTATCAACAACATCGTCAACACCACCAACGACGCGTTATACAGTTATATTTTGATCATTCTTTTGGTTTTCGGCGGTATCTATTTCACCGTTCGCACACGATTCGCACCGTTTCGCCTGTTCAAAGAACAACTTCGCTGCGTGACCGAAAAACCGCAAGACGGCAAAGGTGTTTCCTCGTTTCAAGCGTTAATGGTTTCCACCGCTTCCCGTGTCGGCACGGGCAATATTGTGGGTGTTTCCACAGCGCTGTGTGTGGGTGGTTTCGGCTCCATGTTTTGGATGTGGGTCATTGCTATCGTCGGCAGTGCTTCGGCGCTGGTCGAAAGCACCTTGGCACAAATTTACAAAAAACGCGGCCCCGACGGCAGTTACGGCGGCCCTGCATATTACATCGAAGCGGGACTGCGTTGCCGCCCGCTCGCCGTTGTTTTTTCGATTTGCTTGATCCTGACATACGGTTGCGGCTTCAACATGCTCGCTTCCAACAATCTGCAAGCCACCTTTTCGGGTTACGAATTTTACAACCCCTCCTACACACCGTGGATCATCGGTTTGATCGTGGCGGCAACCGTCGCGATTTGCTTATTCGGCGGCGGCAAACGCATCATCCGCGTCACCAGTGCGTTGGTTCCGTTTATGGGTATCGCCTACATTTTGGTCGCATTGTTGATCGTGGTATTGAACATCCCGTCGCTCCCCACCGTTTTGTGGCGCATCCTCAGCGAAGCGTTTGACTTCAAAGCCATCTTGGGCGGCTTCGGCGGATCGTGCGTGATGTACGGTATCAAGCGCGGACTGTTCAGCAACGAGGCGGGTGTCGGCTCGGCTCCCAACGCGTCTGCTTCCGCCGATGTCAAGCACCCTGTCAAGCAAGGTCTTGTGCAGGTGCTGTCGGTGTTCATCGACACGATCCTTGTTTGCTCGGCGACGGGCTTCATGTGCATGTGTTCGGGCATCGAACCGAGCGAAGCCTTGTCCGGCGCACCGTATGTGCAAGCCGCTTTGTCCCAAACACTCGGCGCTTTCGGCCCCATCTTCATCACCGTGGCGATGATCCTGTTTGCGTTTACAACGCTTCTCGGGAATCTTTATTACGTTGATCGCGCGCTGATTCACATTATGGGACGTGTGCCTTCGAAACCCTTTATGGCGATTTACCGTGTGATCGCGGCGTTGCTGATTTTGCTCGGTGCGGGATTAAGCGCCAATCTGCTGTGGAATATCGCGGATATCACCATGGGCATCATGACGATCATCAACATCCCCGTGATCCTGTATTTAGGAAAATACGCCTTCCGCGCCATCAAGGATTATGACCGTCAACGCAAAGAAGGTCAAGATCCCGTGTTTTACAGCCGAGCAATCGGTCTGCCGCAACAAACCGATTACTGGCAAGCACCCAAAGGCTTCCGCCGTCAAAAAGACGTCCAAGCCAAAGAGTCAAAAAGACGACGCTCCCGTAAATAATCCTGTTTCAAAAGAGAGATATTGCGGGGTGCTCAGACGAGAATTTCTTCAACTGAGCGCCCCGCGAGGTTTCTCTTTTTATTTTTGCAAACTTATTGCGTATCATATTGACTTTCGCGCACATACTGTATATAATACATATACACAGTATAAACAGAGGTGATCGCATGCATGTAGTGATCGACAACAAAAGCGGAGCACCGATTTACGATCAAATCTATTCTCAAATCAAAAACCAAATTATAAGCGGCGCGTTGCAAGAAGATACCATGCTTCCGTCCATTCGCGGTCTTGCAAAAGATCTTCGCATCAGTTTCATCACCACCAAGCGCGCCTATGAAGAACTGGAAAAAGACGGTTTTATTTACACGCTCCCCGGGAAAGGTTGTTACGTTGCGCCGAAGAACATTGAGCTTCTGCGAGAAGAACATCTCAAAAGGATCGAAGACCACATCGAACAAATCGTTCAGCTTGCCGCCGCTTGCAATTTGGAAAAACAGGATATACTGGAAATGGTTCATTTTGGTTTGGAGGGTCAAAAATGAATGCACTGGAAATCAGAAACCTCACCAAGACATATTCCGATTTTACGTTGGATAATGTAAGCCTCACCCTTCCGAGCGGATGCATCATGGGGCTTGTCGGCGAAAACGGCGCCGGCAAAAGCACAACCATCAAGTTGATTCTTGATATGATCCGCAAAGACAGCGGTACCGTTCGGATCCTCGGAAAAGACAATCAAGAAAACGCAGAACTTACAAAAGAAGAGATCGGCGTTGTATTGGACGAAGTCGGTATCCCCGAATGCCTGACAGCAAAGCAGGTCGGAGCGGTCATGAAACACACGTTTCGAAACTGGGATGATGTCACATACCGCCATTTCATCCAAAAGCTTTCCATTCCGACCACAAAACCGTTCAAAGATTTTTCTCGCGGTATGAAGATGAAACTCGGAATCGCCATCGCTTTATCGCACCACGCCAAGCTTCTTATTTTGGATGAAGCCACATCGGGGCTTGACCCCGTTGTACGCGACGAAGTCGTCGAGATGCTCAGCGATTTCACAAGAGACGAAACCCATTCCATCCTCATTTCGTCGCATATCGTCAGCGATCTTGAAAAGCTTTGCGACTATATTGCATTTATTCACAAAGGAAAGCTTCTGCTTTGTGAAGAGAAAGATCGATTGCTTGCTGAATACGGATGGATTTACTGCACCTCAGAGGAGTTGAAAAAACTTCCGTCCAAAGCCATCCAATACACAAAAGAATCCCCTTACGGTGTTCAAGCGATGGTACTCAGAAGTGACCTCCCGACCGGTATGACGATTCGCCCTATCAGCATCGAAGAACTGTTCGTGTTCATGGTAAAGGAGGCGCCGTAATATGAAAGGACTTCTTTTAAAAGACTGGTATATGATGAAAACATATTGTCGCGCCTATTTCCTGATCGCAGTGATTTTCACCGGGATATCCTTAGTCGGCAATGACAATACGTTCTTCACATTTTATCCTTGCTTGCTGTGCGGCATGATCCCCGTCACCCTCCTTGGCTATGATGAGCGCAGTCGTTGGATGCAATACAGCGGTACTTTACCGTACACGCGCACACAAATCGTTTCGTCGAAATATTTGATCGGGTTGTTCGCTCAGCTTGCGGTCTGGGTCGTAACAGGCGTCGTACACACGATCAAAATGTGTGTTGTCAACGAATTTGTATTCGAGGATTTTATGATCCTGATGCTTTTGATATTCATTGTATCGACGCTTACCTCTTCCATTTGCCTGCCTCTCGTTTTCAAACTCGGTGTCGAAAAAGGACGAATCGCCTATTATGTTATGGTAGGTTTCTTTTGCGGTGCCGCTGTATTGGCGTCCGGCATTTTCCGCAAAGAACTTATGGTGGAAATTCAACCGAATGCCTTGTTGGCGGTGCTCGCCGTTGTCGGTATCGGGCTCTATGCTTTTTCATGGTATTTATCCATTGTGTTTTTCAAAAAACGAGACATTCAATAAATCAAAAAGCGGTGCAACCACAAAAAGGTTGCACCGCTTTTTTGATTCTCCGATCATCATGTATCTACGCGAATTCTATTCAGAGTATCTGCCGTTTTGAAAAACAATCGGTAAGCGTTACGCGAGAGTCACCGTTCTCAAAAACGATGCCCACACCCGCAAAATAGTGCTCATGATGGGTGCTGCCGATGACCATCTCACACGGTTGGCCGAGATGATCGAGTTCGCCGCCGACAGGATACACCCCCGCATCGTGAAGATGGCCGCAAAGCATCAAATCGGGACGGATATGGTCTTTTATAAGCCGCGCCCACTCGTGATAAAGCTCCGTTTCGATATCAAACGGAGGATGATTGACGCGGGTGAAGGGATTGTGGGAGATGACCAATCGCGTCGCAACTCCGTCTTGCTCATACACCTTTTCGGCGATGATACGTCGCAGGAAATCCGTCTGTTCTTCGCGAAACGCACGACAGCACGAGGTGCAGCCGTATTCTTCATGATCGTCGGGTTTATCCTCACCGCAATCGAGGATCACACCCCAAATCGAGCCGATTCGGAACGTATAATACGGCTTACCGTTTGCAAGCGGTGTATACGCTGTACGATGCTCGGCAAAGCATCCGCGCAAATCGTGATTGCCGCGCGCATACACAATCGGGATCTCACCATGTGTCAAAGCATCCATAATCTCGAAAATGCCGTACAAATCGGCGGCTTCGTTGCAATAGCTGATCAAATCGCCGTTGAGGATCAACACATCGATCTCGCCGAAAGCGTTGGCGGCGGCAATCGGTTCTTTCACAAGTCCGTGCGCATCGGCGATATGATACGCACGGACGTGGTCGGCAGGCACCGCCTTGAACGCAAATTCGAACGATTGCACCTCTTGCGTTTGCGTAAAATAGGGTTTGCGATCGACGATCGGGCGCACAAACACGGTATAACTGCCCGCGCGATCCAGTTCTTCCATCGGCACGTGCACGCGGTGGATCTCGGTATCCGAACGCATGACGCCGTTTTGTTCATCGTAAAAACAGCGCTCACCCACTTGCACCCAAAAGAGGCACGGCGCATTCACAAGCGTCAAAATTTGATACTCCCGCTCCACAGCAAACACCGCCGGTGAAAATGTCAGCATACCGCACACATCCTTTCGTTTTTTAAAGTATAGCATACTGTTGAGCGGATTGCAATGTTTTGAAATCTGTGATAAAATGAGCTCAAAAGGAAGGTGTTTGTATGATTCTGTTTGTTTGTGTGGATGATCAAAACGGCATGCTGTTCGGCGGTCGCCGTCAAAGCAAAGATCGCGTACTGCGCGCACGTATGTTGGAAGCGTGCGGAAAACATCCGTTGAAAATGAGCCCCTATTCCGCCGCACAATTTGAGGAAAACGGCGCTGTTGTCGCTGACAACGCGTACGCCGTCAACGTATGTGAAAACGATGCTTGTTTTGTGGAAGACGGCGATTTCCCCGTTCTTGCCCCGCAAACCATCGTGCTGTATCATTGGAATCGACGCTATCCCGCGGATCGCTACGCTCCGCTCGATACACTGCTCAAAGGATATCGGTTGGTGTCCTCACAGGATTTCGCAGGTTCTTCGCACGAACGCATCACCGAAGAGTATTACGAGAAGGGGACGCACGTATGAAACGCATCGCATCGATCCTATCCGTTTTATCGCTGATATGTTTGTTGTTCAGCGGATGTGAATGGATGCCCATGTCCGACGTGCCGACGGTGTCACTTGAGGATATCCCCGCTTACAACGGCACGCCGTATGTCGTGCTCAACGACAATCAACCGTTGTTTGTGAAAGATGATCTGATCACCTACGCTTACGAGAAATACCCCGAACTTGACGACTTGGGACGTTGCGGCACAACGATGGCTTGTCTCGGCACCGAATTGATGCCGACGGAAGAACGCGGCAACATCGGCTCGATCAAACCGACAGGATGGCAGACGATCAAATTCGATTTCGTGGACGGCAAATATTTGTACAACCGCTGTCATTTGATCGGCTTTCAGCTTTCGGGCGAAAACGCCAACCGTTCCAATCTCATCACAGGCACTCGTTACATGAACACCGAAGGTATGTTGCCGTTTGAAAACATGGTAGCGGACTACATCAAAGAGACTGACAACCATGTGATTTATCGCGTCGCACCGATTTTTGACGGCGACAACTTGGTAGCGAACGGTGTGACGATGGAAGCGTATTCGGTGGAAGACGACGGCGAAGGCATTTGTTTTTATGTCTATTGCTACAACGTGCAACCGGGCGTTACGATCGACTACGCCACGGGTCAAACCGTCGAATCCGGCGAATACGTCGAGAACGGCGAATACGGACAATTCATTCTCAACACCAACTCCAAAAAGATCCATCGCGCTTCATGCGCTTCGGCACAAAACATGAGTGAGAAAAACCGCCAAGACTACGAAGGCGATATTGCCGTTTGGTTTCAACAAGGTTACGAAACCGCCGGTTGTTGCTTTGATTAACGCAAAACACCCGATGCAAAACAATGGTTTGCATCGGGTGTTTTTTATGAAATCTTCAGTTGCAAACGGAATTTATCGGAGATCATGGCGATGAATTCACTGTTGGTAGGCTTGCCGCGCCCGTTATGGATGGTGTAACCGAAGTAGGAATTAAGCACATCGACATCGCCTCTGTCCCATGCCACTTCAATGGCGTGGCGGATCGCCCGCTCCACACGCGACGACGTTGTGCCGTGCTTTTTCGCAACAGACGGATACAAACGCTTGGTCACTGCGTTGATGATACCGTCGTCTTCGATTGCCATCAAGATCGCGTCGCGCAAATATTGATAGCCTTTAATGTGAGCGGGCACGCCGATTTGATGAATGATATCCGTCACGCGAATTTCCAAACTGCTGTCCACGCTTTGGCTCAATCGATCAATGCGCGGCAGTTCGGTGTGTTTGCGGCAAAGACTGACGATGCGCTCGGACATATCCGCCGCGTCAAACGGTTTGAGGAAATAATATTCCGCACCCGCGCGCATGGTTTCGTATTCGAGGTCGGCGTTGTCAAAGCCTGACATTACCATAAAATGCGGACGGTTGCCCTGCATACGATTGGTGGCTTCGCGCATAACACCGATGGCATCGAGTCGCGGGAGAAAGACATCCATGATCACGACATCGGGCGTTTCACGCACGATCGTGTCAAGAAGCTGGCGTCCGTCTTTGGCAAGAAGCTGGACATCCAAACCTTTTGCGCGCATCGCCTGTGCGCACGGTTTGCCGAATTGTTCGCTGTTGTCAGCCATAAGTACTTTGATTTGCTTTTCCATTGTGTTGATTACCTCCGCGTATGTCATTGTTGTAAGTTGTTGTCTGCAAAAAGATATTACCATTTATTGGTAAATTATGCAATAGTTTGCCAGCATATTTTTACCATAAAATGGTAAAAAATGGATACAAAAATGACCTCCGTGTAAGGAAAACGGCGAATTGCGACGAGAAATGCGCCAAAATGTAATAATCCTGTTATC
>JAZTZV010000018.1:0-50624 GCA_045637645.1 Acutalibacteraceae bacterium
GGTATACGGATACACGCGACCGATGCCGCCCGTGCACAAGATGCAATAGGAGCACGCGATCTGCAACGTTTCCTCACCTTGCAACATCAGCGCCCAAAAACCGCCCTCACACGGGGTCAGCGAGCACAGCTGCGTGTGTTCCATAAAGGTGATGTTGTCGCGCTTTTTGGCTTCCAAAATCAACTTTTCGGTCATCTCTTGACCGGTGGAATCCTTATGATGCAAAATGCGGCGGCGAGAGTGACCGCCCTCAAGCGTCATTTTGACCTGACCGCCCTCGCGATCGAAATCGACGTCCATGTGCTTCATGATACGCAGGACATCTTCGGGGCCTTCGTTGACCAAAATTTGCAACGGGTGCAGATCGTTTTTATAATTGCCCGCAATCAGTGTGTCGGCGATATGCAAACGGTAATCGTCGTGCTCTTTGTCGACGACCGCCGCCACACCGCCCTGTGCGAGCATACTGTTGCACAAGGTCAGTTCGCGCTTGGAGATCACCAAAACACGCACATCCGGTTCGAAATTCAGTGCCGCGTACAACCCCGCGACACCACTGCCGACCACCAAAACATCATATTGATTTCCCATAGTGTTTTCAATCCTTTATCGCTTGATACAACTCGGCATATAAGCCGCCTTTTTCGATCAATTCCTCGTGCGAGCCTTGCTCGCGAATACCGTGTTGGTCAATGTAGACGATCGTGTCCGCATGACGAATCGTGGACAAACGGTGCGCAATGACCAGCGTGGTGCGATCCTCGGACAGCCGCTCAAACGCGGCTTGGATCTTTGCTTCCGTGATCGTGTCAAGTGCCGAAGTCGCTTCGTCCAAAATCAAGATCGACGGATTTTTCAAAAAGATCCGCGCGATGGACACGCGTTGTTTTTGCCCGCCAGACAAACGCAGTCCGCGTTCGCCGACATAGGTGTCGTAGCCGTCGGGCATTTGCAAAATATCGTCGTGGATCTCCGCCATCTTTGCCGCCGCTTCGACCTCTTCGTCGGTCGCGTCCAAGCGACCGTAACGAATGTTTTCGCGGATGGTATCCGCAAACAGGAGCACCTCCTGTTGCACGATGCCGACCGCTTGACGAAGCGACTGCAAAGTCACGTCGCGGATCTCCTTGCCGTCGACGGTGATGCGCCCCGCGTCGGTCTCGTAAAACCGCGGCAACAAATGGCACATCGTGGTCTTGCCGCCGCCCGAAGGGCCGACAAGCGCCAGTGTTTTGCCCGCCTCAATGTGCAACGACACACCCGAAAGCACCGCCTCGCCGCCGTTGTACGAGAACGTCACATTGTCGTAACACACATCGCCCTTGACGTCCTCAAGCGCGATTGCATCCTCTTTGTCGGCGATTTCCGGATCGGTGGCAAGCAATTCGCAAAAGCGTTTGAAGCCCGCCATGCCGACGTTGTATTGCTCGGCGAAGTTGGCAAGGCGACGAATGGGCGCCAAGAACGTGCCCACATACAGCGAGAAGGTCAACAAATCCACAAGTTGCATGCCGTCGGCGATCGTCAGCCAACCGCCAAACGCAATGACCGCGATTTGGAACAGGCTTGTGAAAAATTCCATTCCCGAATGAAACAGCGCCATTTCGCGATAAAACGTTTTGCGCGCGGTTTTATATTTTTGATTGCCGCGCTCGAATTTTTCCACTTCATAGGATTCGTTTGTGAACGCTTTCGCCACGCGTGCGCCCGAAATGCTCGATTCGATATCGCTGTTGATGATGCCGATTTTTTCTTTGACCTCGCGCGAGCTTTTCGCCATGCTTTTACGACGCCAAATCGTGAACACCAGCACCAGCGGCGCCAACACCAAAAGCAGCACCGCCATTTCCCATTGGAGCGTCGCCATGATAACGACCGCGCCGATCAGTTCGATAACGGAGATCAGCACATCTTCGGGGCCGTGGTGCGCAAGTTCCACGATTTCAAACAGGTCGCTCGTGATACGCGACATCAATTGACCCGTGCGATTTTGATCGTAAAACCGAAACGGCAACTTTTGCATGTGCGCGAACAATTCGCGCTTCATATCGGTTTCCATATACACACCCATCGTGTGTCCCCAATAACTGACAACATACTGCAAGCAGGCGCGCACAACATACCCGACAAACAACGCCGCCATCAACCAAAAAAACGCGATATAAGCCTCGTTTGTACCCTGAGGCAGCAAATCATTGAGGGCATAACGTGTCGCCACGGGGAACACCAATTCGACCGCGGCAATGGAGATCGTGCACGCCATATCCAGCGTGAACAGTCCGATATACGGTTTATAAAACGATAAAAATTTTCGAAGCATAGTCGGTCGCTCTCTTTTAAATTTAGAATTATGAATAGTATATCACATCACGGCAAGTTGTCAATATCGGATGCGCCTTTGACCCACTCAAAGAGGAAGGCCGGGCGCATGTCGCAAATTTAATCGCCGAAAATAAAAAGGGGCGTTCGCAAGGAACGCCCCTGTTCTGTCATCCGTTTCCGATTTCGCGGTAGTTGCCGAGCAACGTGAACTGCGGCAATTCTTCGCTGAGCGCGCACAGAAGCGCGACGGTGTTTTCGTTTTGAAGATTGCCTTCGAAATCCAAATAAAACGCATATTCGAAACTGCCGTTTTTGAGCGGACGGCTTTCAAGTTTTGTCAAGTTCAGACCCTCAAGCGCAAATCGTGCCAGCATGTGATAAAGCGAGCCCGTCACATGCGGCAAGCAAAACAGCAACGTGATGCGATCTGCATCCGTCGGCACGCACAATTCGCGCGAGATCGCGACAAAACGGGTCGTGTTCCCGTCAAACGTTTGAATATCATCGGCGAGGATTTCCAAACCGAATTCCGCCGCCGCCCCGCGCGATCCGATCGCGGCAAGCGCGGCGTTTCCTTGAGCGGCGACATACGCCGCGGCAGTTGCCGTGTTGCCGTAGACCTGTTCGACAAAGCCGTTCGAACGGATAAACTCACGACATTGTGAAAGGGCTTGCGGGTGCGACACCACAGTTTTGACGGCGGCCATTTCGGCGCCCTTCACACCAAGCAAGCATTGCCGCACCGGTACATCCACCGCCGCCGCAATATGGCAACGGTTCGCCATGATCAAATCGAATGCTTCATGCACCGAGCCTGTCGACGAATTTTCCACAGGGATCATGCCGTAATCCGCGTCACCGTTTCGCACCGCCTCCACCACATCTTCCCACGTTGCAACAAATTGCGGCTCACAGCCGTCAAACAGCTTTGTTGCCGCTTCGTGCGAGAACGCGCCTTTTGCGCCCTGACACACAATGCGCGCACGATCGGCGGCGATCAACGCGCGCGGTGCCGATTCCAAGCGACGGCGCAATTCGTCGCCCACACCGAGCAACCGATGCTGAAGCGCACGCGACACCTCCATGATGGTCTCGTACACCAGCGAATTGGCACGACCGTAGCCGCGCGCATCGCGGTCGAGTGACTCGCTCGCGGCGGCAATCTTGTCGATCACCTCGCGTTCGCGCGCTTCGTTAAGCACGGGGATGCCGTTTTCATGTTTATATTGCGCGACCTGCTCCGAACACCCGAGACGCTCGCAAAGAAGCGGCACGAGTTCGGCATCAATACGGTCGATATCGTTTCGAATTTGGGACAAATCCATTGTTTCACCTTTCGCTTTCCCACAAATCGAGCAAGCCGATCGCCACGACCGCTTCCAACACCGCCACCGCACGCGGTACGATGCACGGATCGTGACGACCGCAAATGACCGTTGTGGTGTTTTTCTCGTGTTGCATATCGACGCTTGCCTGCACCTGTCCGATGGACGGTGTCGGCTTGATCACGGCGCGCAGGATAAGCGGCGCACCGTCCGTGATGCCGCCGAGGATGCCGCCGTTGTGATTGCTCATCAATCCGAGGTTACCGTTGTCATCATAACGCAGGCTGTCGTTTGCCTCGGAACCGCGCATATGGCTAAGCGCAAAGCCGTCGCCGAATTCCAATCCCTTCACGGCAGGGATGCCGAAAATCAACGGTGCCAATACGTTCTCGACACCGCCGAACATCGGCGAGCCGAGTCCGACAGGTAAACCCGTCACCGCGAGTTCGATCACGCCGCCAACGCTGTCCGCCGCCGATTTCGCGGCGGCAACCGCCGCGCGCATCGGCGCTTCTTTTGTTTCGTCAATCAACGCAAAGTTCTTTTGCGACAATTCCTCAAGGAGCGAACTTTTCACATTCAGCGCATCAAACGCCTCGTCACGCACATCGCCGATTTGCAGGATATGCGCACCGATCGTCACGCCGCGTCGCGCCAAAATTTGGCGACAGATCGCACCTGCAAACACCAGCGGTGCCGTCAGTCGTCCGCTGAAATGACCGCCGCCGCGAATATCGTTCGCGCCGCCGTAGCGCACCGCGCCCGTATAATCGGCGTGACCGGGGCGCGGCACGGACAACTGCGCGGCATAATCGCTGCTGCGCGTGTTTTCATTGACAATGACCGCTGTGAGCGGTGTGCCCGTGGTGACACCGTTGTACAAACCCGACACCACACGCGGCAAATCGGATTCCGATCGCGCGGTCGCCGTGGGGTCGTTGCCCGGCGCGCGTCGCGCCATTTGCGCAAGCACCGCTTCCATATCGATCGCTTCGCCCGCAGGAAGATCGTGCAACGTGCAACCGATCATCTCGCCGTGACTTTCGCCGAACACCGATAGTTTCACGTGTGTTCCGATTTCAGAGCTCATGGACTGTTCCTCCGATCTGCATATATTCCTCAAAAAACGTCGGCCAGCTTTTTCGCACGCTGTGCGCGTCTGTGATCGTGACCTCATTCTCGCAACGAAGCGCCGCCACCGCCGCACTCATCACAATGCGGTGATCGTTGGCGCCGTCGACCTTACCGCCGCGAAACGCCGTTCCCGTGACAAGCAATTCATCCTCGCGTTCTTCGGCAACACCGCCGAGTGCGTTGATGAGTGCCGCCGTTGTTTGCAGGCGGTCACTTTCCTTAAGCCGCAAGCGCGCGGCGTTATACAGTCTTGTGGTTCCCTCTGCCGCCGACGCGGCAACCGACAAAATCGGCACCAAATCGGGAACGTCCGACACATCCGCTTCGATCGCACGAAGCGGTGCTTTACGGCACACAAGAACATCATTCTCCCACTGAATATCGGCACCCATCGCCGAAAGCAACGTTTCAATGCGTTTGTCGCCTTGCAGGCTGTCGCGGCGAAGACCCGTCACGGCAAGCTCGCCGCCGACAGCACCCGCCGTCAGCCAAAACGCCGCTTGCGACCAATCGCCTTCGACCGTGTGATCAAACAGGCGATACCGTTGCCCGCCTTTGACGGCATAGCCGTCGGCGGTTTTGGCAACGTCAATACCTGCCTCGTGCAAAATCGCGAGCGTCATATCGACATAGCCCGCCGATTGAAGCGGCGAGGTCAACACAATACGGCTGTCTTCTTCACACAGCGGCAACGCAAACAGCAAGCCTGTGATAAACTGACTGGACACATCGCCCGCCACACGGTAGTCTCCGCCGCACAGGCGTCCTTTGATATGTACAATGCCGCCCTCACACGCGGGGCGCGACATCGTCACACCGTGCGGCGGCAAACACTCTTCATACACCGTCATCGGTCGCAAGGGCAACCGCCCTTTCCCGACAAACGTGATCTCTTTTCCGAGGGCGGCGAAGATCGGCACAAAAAAACGGAGCGTCGAGCCGCTTTCGCCGCAATCCGCGATTGCCTCACCTGCGCCGTTTTCCGCAAACGACACGCGCAAACCGTCCACGCGCGGTATGCAACCGAGTGCCTTCAAGCACCGAAGTGTCGCGTCCATATCCTGCGACGGCACGATCCCGTCTACGCGGCTGTTGCCGCTGAGTGCCGCGGCGATCAGCGCGCGGTGTGCGGCGGATTTTGATGGCGGCGCTTGAACGATGCCGCTGATGGCTTTTGCCCGAACCGCAACCACAGACATGGCGCCGCCTCCTTTCTTTAGACCTGCAAAAAGTCTTGCAATTCCTCGATTTTCACGCGGTGGCAGCACGCGTCACCGACACGCGGAAGCACCACCAAATCGACGCGGCCTCCCACACATTTTTTATCCAGCTTCACGGCATCGGTGATGTCTTGAAGCGACACGGGCGACGTCGTCGGCAACCCGAATTTGCGAAGCAACGCGCGCAGTCGCGCCGTTGTGCCGCTTTGAGTCAAACCCGCGCGTTCGGACGCGGCGGTGATCGCCGTCATGCCGATCGCGACGGCGCAACCGTGACTGATGCCCTCGAATTTCATTTGTTTCTCGATCGCGTGACCGAGCGTATGTCCAAAGTTAAGTAATTTTCGTTCGCCGCTTTCGCGCTCATCGTTTTCGACGATGCGGCATTTGACAAGCATACACCGACGCACGATCTCCATCAGCAACGCGGGCGAAAACGCTTGATCCTTTTCCAGCAATTCAAACAATGCTTCGTCGCGGATGCACGCCGATTTGATCACCTCGCCCAAGCCGTCGGTGACATATTCCTGCGGCAAGGT
Source organism: Acutalibacteraceae bacterium (assembly GCA_045637645.1). Lineage (GTDB taxonomy): Bacteria > Bacillota > Clostridia > Oscillospirales > Acutalibacteraceae > RGIG1959. The sequence goes on from JAZTZV010000018.1 coordinate 6,541, forward strand.
CGAGAGCGTGTCGATGTCGGCAATGACGCGAATCGGTTGCCAAAACGCACCGATCAAATTCTTGCCTTCGGGGATGTCGACACCGGTTTTGCCGCCGATAGACGAATCCACCTGCGCAAGAAGCGACGTCGGGATCTGCACAAAATCGATGCCGCGCATCCACGTCGCCGCGGCATACCCCGCCATGTCACCCGTCACACCGCCGCCGAGTGCCACGATCACATCCGAGCGATCAAATTGACCGCGAGCAAGCGCGCCGTAGATATGCTGAACGGTCGTGAGGGTTTTGTGCTTTTCGCCCGCAGGAAACGTCAGCACCGACACCACGCGGTAACCCGCTTTCACAAGGCTGTCGCTGACGGTCTTGGCATACAATTTCGACACGTTGCTGTCGCACACGACCAACGCACGCATACCTTTATGCACCTCGCGGATCAACTCCCCCGCCTGCGAAAGCAACCCGCACCCGAGCTTGATCTCGTACGGCTTGCCGGTGTTGACGGGGATGGTAATGGTTTGCATAGCGGTCACTCCTCAATATCATGAACGACGGCCTTGCCGTCGGCGCGCAATTTACAAAGGCGTCCTTCTTTGAGCATGCGCCTCATATGCGCTTCGTCTTTCTCTTCGATCGCCTTGCGGAATTCCTCAAGACGCGCGATCAAATGCTCGAGTTCGTTTTCAAGCAAATCGCTGTTTTCGGCGAACAATTCGCTCCACAGCGTTTCATCCACGGTCGCCACACGCGACACATCGCGGTAGCTTCCCGCCGAAAAGCCTTCGTGTCGCGCACTGCACGGTGACTGCACATACGCACCCGCCAACACATGCGGCAACTGACTGGTGAACGCGACCATGCGGTCATGCTCCTCAGGCGTCGTGACCGTCAAACGCGTGCAGCCAAGTGCTTTGGCGAACAGATGCATCGTTTTCATCACCGACTCGGGCACATCATCCGCAGGTGTGATGATGAAGCTCGCGCCGTGAAACAGCGCGGCATCCGCTTGCGAAAACCCGCTTTTTTCTTTGCCCGCCATCGGGTGCGCACCGACGAAATGCAAGCCGTTTTCCTGACAGATCGGTGTACATTCCTGCACAATAAAGCGCTTCACGCCGCACAAATCGGTGACAACGGCGCCAGCCTTCATTTGCGGCGCGATTTCTCGCAACACCTCAATTGCGGCGCGCGGCGGCAACGCAAGCACCAGCATGTCCGCTTCGCGGAGTTGTTCGGCTCCACATACCTCATCGATCGCGTGGCGCTTGAGCGCCTGCATCACAACAGCGGGATCTTTGTCGAGTCCGACCACCTTGACGGGTGCCGCTTTTTGAAGTGCCATCGCGACCGATCCGCCGATAAGTCCGAGACCCGCAATGACGATCGTGCCTTGCATCGTTTCACCTTGACGCATACTTCATCCATCCTTTATTTATAGATATCGATTTGCTTATCAAATGCCGGCGCCAACGACGACAGCTTCTTCATCACGTCGGCGAACTGCGCGGGCGTGAGCGATTGTGCGCCGTCGCACATCGCGTGCGGCGGATCGTTATGCACCTCAACGATCAAACCGTCCGCGCCCGCAGCGAGAGCCGCCATGCACATCGTCGGCACAAGCGAACTTTTGCCCGTGGCATGACTGGGATCGACGATCACGGGCAGGTGGGTCAATTCCTTGATCAGCGGGATCGCCGCCAAGTCGAGTGTGTTGCGCGTCATTGTCTCAAATGTGCGGATACCGCGCTCGCACAGGATCACACGTTCGTTGCCGCCTGCCATGATGTATTCCGCGCTCATCAGCCATTCTTCAATGGTGTTGGACAGACCGCGCTTGAGCAAAATCGGTTTATCGAGTTTGCCGAGTTCTTTGAGAAGCTCGAAATTTTGCATATTGCGCGCACCGACTTGAATCACGTCCACATCTTCAAACAGTACCAAATGCGCCGCCGACATAATTTCCGTCACGATCGGCAATCCCGTTTCCTTGCGCGCATGACGAAGCAGTTCCAAACCGCCCGCGCGCATACCCTGAAACGCGTACGGCGAAGTGCGCGGTTTGAACGCACCGCCGCGCAGGAACGAGGCACCCGCCGCTTTGACATCGCGCGCGAGTTGCACGATTTGCTCTTCGCTTTCAACCGAGCAGGGACCCGCGATCACGCCGAACGCGCCGCCGCCGATTTTACAGCCATGCCCGAGATCGATCACCGTGTCATCGGGATGGAACTCGCGGCTTCCTTTTTTATAGGGCTTCGAAACGCGTTGAACACGCTCGACGATTTCTTGCTGTTGAATGAAATCGACATCAATGCCGCTGGTGTCGCCGAGCAAACCGAGCACCGTCGATTGATCGCCGACCCATTTATTAACACGCACATTCTTGGCGGTAAAATAGCGCGAAAATTCTTCAATTTGATGTTCAAGCGCGCTGGATTTGAGAACGATAATCATGACAAAAACCTGCCTTTTCCGAGGGAATATAAAAAAGCGACACTCAAAGATGTGCTTTGAGTGTCGCTTTCGCGTCTGTGTCTTATGCGAGGCGCTTCACCCCGCCACTCATTGCATCATCCGTTTTTACCAAAGCCGAAAAAGCCTTGGCCGTAAAAACCAAAGCTCATATACACGGTAAATCGATTGTCGCATTGACGAGTGTTCATACAAAATCCTCTTTCGGGATTATTTATTGCTTTACTATGATAAACCTAAAAAATTAATTTGTCAAGCACTAACTTTTTATTGATACGCAATCTCCGACTCATAGCCTGCCGACACCACGCAAAGATACACCTTGCCCTCGCCGATGGCGAGCGTCGAACCGTCCTTTTCGTTCATCGTGAAGCCGTCGGCACTGCGTGTCCAATCGAAGCGGCGCATCACACCCTTCGAGAACACATAGCCTTCGCCGCTTTGGAGATAAAAATCGATGGTGGTATCGTTTTCCCAGTATTGATCGGTGTAGAGCACCAACACCGTCGTGGGGCAGATTTGCATGCCGCTGCTGTCAGCGTGCGGCGTTTTCGAGGAGCCGTTGGTTTTGGTGTACACGCCCGTCTCGCTGTTGTAGGTGAAGCCGATCGTTTGCGCACCCGACATCATCACGCTGACGTCGGTCGCCGACTCGCCGCTTTGCTCGCCGAACGTCCACGGGATCTCGCGCGTCGGCACGATCGAATCGCCGCGATCCGCCAAATATTTCGTCAGCTTCTCGCCGCTTGTGCGCAGACGGTATTCATAGTCATGCGTATACTCGTTGTCGCGCCAGGAATAGGTGCCGCCGCTTTCGCCCGCGTTCACGTCGAGATCCGCCGTGTCGGAGGACGCAAGATAGTCAAGCGCCGTGTAACTGCCGCCCGCATGCACGTAACCGAGTCCGAGTGCTTCCGCAACCTTGACAAAGGGCGTACGCGCCGAACGGACGGGGCCGATCGCCGCCGGCACACGCTCGGTGTTGGCAAAAACCGCCATCATACGCGTGATGCCGCCTTCGGTTTCGGCTTCCATCCACATGTCCGCCGCGCCGAGTCCGATTTGCTCGCTTTGGATGAAATCGTTGTTGGCGATCATGACGCCGACGGGGCGTTGCAACGTCGTTTCGTTCATATCCGACACACCCGTGATGATGTTCTCCGAGATCGGCGCAGGAGCCGTCGTCGCAACCGTGGTGGTCGTATTGCCGTCATCGGCAGGCGGTACGGTAACATCCAGTCCTGCAGGAGTTTCGTTGCACGCCGAAAGCGTCAACAGCATTGCCGACGCTGTCGCGGCACAAAGAACGCGGTAAACATGTTTCATAAGAGGAATCCCCCGAAATTTCATAATAATGGATAGATATAGTATACTCCATTTTCGTTCGTTTTGCAATCCCCAAATGTTCCCTATTGACCCGAAAAATGATTGACAAACGCCGCCGCTTGCGGTAGACTGGTAAACGATATATGCATCCGTAGCTCAGCAGGATAGAGCGTCCGCCTCCTAAGCGGAAGGTCGGGGATTCGAATTCCTTCGGATGCGCCAAAAACCGTCTCGAAAGAGGCGGATTTATTTTACCTAAAACCGCATAAACAAAGGGGTTTTCCGTATTAGCTCCCCTCTGACGAGGGAAGATTCCCCCGCTAACGGGGAAAATGTCCGCTTTGCGGACAAAAGGGGCGCGGGCTCGGCAGGGCTGTCAGCGAAGCTGACGGAGGGAGAGATTTTTGTTTTTCGCTTTTTCTCTCCCTCCGTCTTTTGCTACGCAAAATCCACCTCCCTCATCAGAGGGAGGCGCTTTTTCTTGCTAATTACGATTAACAGAAAATCCGTGTTTTGCTAATCGCCTGCTAATCGAATTTTTAGCAAAATCCTGCTAATTTGCACAGGCGTATGTTCCATCCATAGACTTTTTCTCAAAATTTATTGTATTCTATTGCAAATTGTGGTAAACTGATAGAGCCAAACCAACTGAATAATGCAGAAAGTGTAATGTTTTCAACGGAAGCATTATGCTCTTTTCGTCGTACCAACAAATCAGAATTTGATAAAAATGCAAATTCCGATTCTGTTGGTGCGTTTATACGCTTTCTGCGGAGTTGGTTTGGCGACTATCGGAGTTTGCGTTTTTTGTGCGGTTACTTCGGTAGCCGCACTTTTTATTTGGGGAAATAAAAAGAATTTGAGGAAAGGAGAATGTTGGCAACGTTTATCCCCGGAACATTAAAATAAAGGGGTTTTATCTATGTCTATTAACGATTTATTGAATAGTGATTTTCTAATTCCCGCGGTTTTTATTGTTTTTATTATCATATTGATCGGTGTAATACCTGCCGCAATTTCTGCGTTTAAAAAAAGCAATAACGAATTATTCGGAGATAACGAGGTTGGCGAAGTAAAAGAAGAAAGAAATGCTACGATTTTGGTTAAGAGAACGGCACCTCATCCTATGATAACGAGCGCAACGATCAATCTGATTGTGTTTGAGTTGGAAAACGGAACACGGGTTGAATTAGCAATTAAAGATTTAAATGCAAATGCTACTATGGTTGAGGGTGACTGCGGCACGCTGAAATATCAAGGACGAAAATTCATCTCTTTTACAAGGAAAAATCGCGATGAAGCGTAATATTGTAGTTTTAACACTCATAGTATGTGTTTTGGTAATTATGTGTGTAAGCTGTGCAAAAGAATTCACCGAAACAACCAAGCAGCCGATTTGTGCAAAATGCGGTGGTGTTGCAACTACAACTTTAACAGGGCTCGGCGATACACTAATAGACCATGGCATTTCTTTGGATAAATGCCAAGAAATCTCTTCCGGTTTATATTCTGCAGCTGTATGTGATGACTGTTGCGGCCTCGTGGCAGAGGTCAAACCCGCTCCTAAATTTTGAGGAGATGCATTTTTTATAACAGTCAATGAAAGTCTTACAACAAAACAACATTCTACACTTTTCTTTCATACAGCATTCCTTTAAATACCGAAATTCCCTCCTGCGGCAGTGTTTTCACGCTTCCACAGGAGGGAATCTTTCTTGTATCCGTCTGTTACATCTTATTGAAACACGAGCCAATCTTCGCAAGCTGCCGCCATATCGGCTTTAGCGACCGTTGCGTCGCGGTCGGAACCGACCTCAAACGATTGGTGACTGTAAAACGCAACACCGCTCCAATCGAGCGATTTGGTGAGCGCGATTTGACGCGACATGATGTCGTTGTTGTTCGCCCATTCAACTTTACCCTTCGAGCCCGCCCACGTATCGTCAAGCAAGCCCGTTTTATACAGCGCCAAACCCGCGATCATGTCGATTTCGGCTTGACGAGGCAGCGTTTGCCAACGCTCGATGGCTTTGTCAAACGGCGCATACGCATGGTCAAAGCCGATATACAGTTGGGGTGCGAGATAGTCAACATAACCGGGGGTCTTCGCCCAAAACGCCGCGTCGGCGTACATATCGTCGTAGTTGGATTCGAAATCGTAGCTCGGGCTGATGCCGAACACGCAACCCTCGCGGGAATGGCACACTTCATACACCGCGGCAACCAACTCGTTGACCGCGTTGCGACGCCAGTCGCCGATCGACATGCCGTTGCCCGTCGCCGCATAATCCGCCGCCTCGAAATCTTCGGGACCGTCGGCGTTCATTTTATCCGTCGGGTAGAAATAGTCATCGAACTGCACGCCGTCGATGTCATAATTCTCGACGAGCTCGCGCACGCCGCCGACTACCAAGTCTTGCACGCCGTCATCACTGGGGATATAGTAATAACGATCTTTATAGAAATAGGCGTCCAGCTTTGCATTCGTCGTGGAAGAACCGATGCGATACGGATTGACCCACGCGTGAAGTTCCATGCCTTTGGCGTGCGCCGATTGAATCGCGTACGCAAGCGGATCAAAGCCTGCGTTCAAAAGCGGCTTGGCACGCCAGTTGTAGTTGTACAGCGAAGATTTGTAATATGCGTCGCTGTTGGCACGCACGTGGAAATACACCACGTTGGTACCGCGATCGGCACAATCCTGCATGCACGCGTCAATGGCGGCTTTCGAGGTGGCGATGTTGCCGGAGCTGAGCATCGACTCCACTTCCATATACGGCACCCACATCGCACGCGTGGGCGTATTCTCCACACCTTCGATCACCGTTCGCATGATCGAACGCACGTCAAGCGTGTTGAAATTGCCGTCGGCATTGACATCACCGACCGTCGCGTCGCGACCCGTAAACGCTTGTTGCGCCAAGGTCTTTTTCAAATGCACGCGCGCGTCAATCGTGGTCAATGTCGTGTCGCCGTCCATGTCACCGATGATGGTCGGAGACACCGCCGCCGCGGTGGCGGGCGACGCCGTCATGCTGAGCAGCATCGTCACAAGCAAGACCGTCGCCAAACTTGCACTGAGTAATCGTTTCATAAAAACCGACTCCTTTTGATAGTACTTCTATATATAATATACCATATTTTCTGTTGAAACGCAAGAACTCTCCGTCGCCCCCTTGAAACCGCTCGCGCAATCTGCTATACTACTTATAAACCTAAACGGAGAATCCACCGAAAGGAAGCGAGTTTGTTATGACCAAACGCTCATTCACCATGCGTGCGTGTTCGGTGATGCTGACGCTGTTCATGCTCATCACCTTGATCGCACCCATCATTCCGACGGCGGCCGCGGATACCGCCCCCAAGGGCAACGGCAAAAAAGCCAGCGTATCCACGGCGGCACAGCTCGAAGCCGCTTTGAAAAGCGAAACCGAATTCATCCGCATCACCGCGGATTTTGAATTGGATCGCACGTTTTACGTCAGCGGCGTCACCACCATCTACTCCAAAGAAGCGCACACGCTCAAACGTGCGGCGCGCTTTGGCGGCGATTTGTTCGTTATCGGCGAAGACGCAAGCGGCAACAACGCGTTGCTCGGCGGCGCGAATGCGGTGCTGACGCTCGGCGATCCCGATTCCGACAAGGAAAACCTGTTGGTTTTGGACGGTAACAAGGACGCCATGAAAAAAGACGTTGTCGGTACGGTGCTGTTTGTCTGCAACAGCTCTTACGTCAATTTGTACGACAACGTCACCATTCAAAATGCCCACAAAGTCGGCAACAAAAAGACTCGCACCGAGGACTATTGCCTGTCCTACCCCGACCGCATCGGCGGTGCGGCGGCGATCATCGCCGAAGGCACGCTCAACATGTACGGCGGTAATCTGCGCAACAACTCCGCAAACGAAGAAGGCAACACCGGCGACGACGAAGTCGACCGTTATGCGGCTCTCGGCGGCGCGATCTACAATTACAGCAACCTCAATCTCTACGGCGGCGTCATCGAAAACAACCATGCCGCACGCGGCGGTGCGATCTACAACTACCGCACACTCAACATGATGGGCACTACCCTGCGCGGCAACACCGCCCAAATGCACGGCGGCGCCGTGTATCAAGCGGGCTCGCAATATGCCCAGCTTCGCATCGGCGAACACGGCGACACGCGCGGCGACGCGGTGCTGTTTGAAAACAACTACGCAAGCAAAAACGGCGGTGCTATATACAGCTACACGCACACCTCCATGGTGATCTACGGCCGCACCACCTTCCTGCAAAACCACGCGGCAGGCGGCAACGGCGGCGCGATCTGCACCTACAGCGGTGTCAATGTCAGCAACGCGACCTTCCGTCAAAACATCGCCGCAACACGCGGTGCGGGCGTTTACATTTCCAACAGCGACAACGAACTGACCACTCGCGTTTCGCAATTTGCAGGTTCGCTGTTTGAAGAAAACGAAGCGTCCAACGGCGCGGCGATCACGCTGTTTGCCTCCGACACCACCATCAAAGAAGGCGGCAAAGCCATTGTGGATCATTGCGACTTCGTGAACAACCGCGCGGTCACGCAACCCGAAAACACAAGTGAGACCGATTTCGTCGGCGGTGCGATGTACATCTCGCGTAAGAGTACGCTGACAATGAACGCCTCCACCTTCCAAGGCAACACCGCCCAAACCGAAGGCGGCGCACTTTATGTCACGGGCGGCAGCAAGGTTGACATCACCGCCACCGCCTTCACCGCCAACGAAGCAGTCGCCTCAGGCAGCTACGGCGGTGCGATCACCGTGAGAAGCTCGACCCTCACGCTGACCGACAGTTCGTTTGACGGGAACAAAGCGGCGAAAAACGGCGGTGCTTTGTACATCGCGTACGTCGAAAGCAGTTCCTCCGACGCCGACGTCACGATCACAAACTCCGACTTCACAAACAACACCGCCGACAGCTACGGCGGCGCGATCTATTCCACCACGCACGTCGATAACAGCAAAGCGATCGTTCTCGATGTGCGCGATTCCGCGTTCGAAGCGAACGCCGCACTCAAGGGCGGCGCGGTGTATCTGACCTCCGGCACCGATGCCTACATGAACAACGTGCAATTCACCGACAACACCAATACCACCGTTGACCACGACACCAAAAAGGATTTCAACGGCGGCGCTTTGTATTTGAGCGAAAGCACCGTTGAAATCAACGGCGCGACCTTCAGCGGTAACACCGCCGCGTACAACGGCGGCGCGATCGGTGCCTATTCGGACAGCCACGCGATCCTCAACAACATCACCGCCACCGCCAACGCGGCGAGCAACGCGGGCGGCTTCCTGTACAACAGCGGCTCGGTTTGCGATGTATACAACAGCAATCTCACCGAAAACACCGCCCAAAAAACAGGCGGCGCCATGTCGCTTCACAGCGAAGGCACCACCAACGTGTACGCCACCACTTTCAAAGGGAATACCGCGGTGTCGCACGGCGGCGCGGTGTATGTCTACACAGGTGCTTCCAACACCTTGATGCAAGACTGTACCTTCCTTGAAAACGTGTCCGAAGCCTACGGCGGCGCGGTGTACGCTTCCAACGCAAGTCTTTTGCAAATGTACAATACCGTCGCAAAACACAACCAAGCCGGCAGCGGCGGCGTGTTGTACGAAACCACGACGGACACCGTCGTCACGATCAACGGCTTGACGGTCGCGGGCAATACCGCCACCGATGCCGGCCCGATCATTTTCGGCAACACCACCAAAGCTAAACTCTATCTGAACAAAACGGCGTTTGTCGACGAGGATCAAACCGCCCCGCTCGACGACGCATATTGGGCGTCCGCCATTGTCAACAAACTGACCGTTGCGGACGAAAACGGCACGATCCCGTCCTATACCCCCTATACCGACGAAACGCCGACATCCCCCGCAACCTCCAAAAAGAAACCCGTTTCGGTGCAAGACGTGCTGTCGCTCGGACAACATTCCAGCGACGCGGCGATCGACGATGTGTACGGTGGCTTCCGCCGTCAAGACAACAGCTCGAACTTCATGAGCCGCAACACCACCTATTTCAACAACATCAACGGCAACACCGTGTCGGTCGACACATTTGTCTACTATCCCTACCACAAAGCGAACAACACCAACGTCGGCGAAGGCTTGCTGATTTATCAAGCACTTCTCTACAAGCAAGCGCATCCGAACGAAGAGGTGTCCATCGACATCTCCTCCTTCCGCTTCTCTATCGAAGCCGCCGTCAACATCAACCGCAACAGCCGCTATTTCGGCTATATGCGCAACCTGATCGGTCAGGACTACGACGAATACGGCTTCGTACGCGTGTCCTATTTGCTCATCACAGCGGCCAAAATGGGCATCCACGTCAATGTGATCGGTCAGCTCGACGGTTATCCCATTTCGTCCGTCGACCCGACGCTCAAGCAATATTTCAAAAATCAACTGAACGATCCCTGTGACCCGAGCTATGTGAAAAACGGCGTCATCGGCGATTATCTCACCTTCCGCTACTGCTACTGGACGTCGTACAACGACAACGACGCCACCGACATGATGCACACTAAAATGTGCGCCGTCTCTCACTATTTGGATATGAACGGCGAGGTACACCGCAACGCGGTTTGGAGCTCGAGCGCCAACCTCGACGGCATCGAAAAGAACGGTCAAAACGGCAACAGCAAGGTGCAAACCGCCTCCATTGTGTCCGACCACGAACAGTTGTACCGCACCGCTTCCAACTACCTGCGTTTGATCACGCAATATTGCGGACAAGAAGATGTGTATGTGTTCCGCGATCTGGTCAACCGCCGCTCCACCGAGCAAATCGATTTGATCTTGGCGGGCAAGGGCAACACCATCCCGAAGGATGAGCAAATCGTCTATCTCGGCACCGACACCGACGATGTCTTTGAACTGTATTTCGCTCCCTTCGGCGGTTCTTCGGTCGTGTGGGACGAGACCTATAACCCCTACTGCAAATACCTGCGCAAGCTGTACAATTCGGATGACTACATCCTGTTCACTTGGAACAACGCCAACTACAACAGCACGTTCTCGCTCGGAAAGCAAATGGAAACCTTCATCGAAGAGGCATTCCACCAAAACAAAGATCCGCGCAACAAGATCTATTTGAACTTGGAGGACTACGACGGCAGCGCCTTTAAAGATTTGGTTGTCGGCAAGGACATCGGCTTTGCGTCGTTCAATCAACTCGACTTCGGCAAGGTTCATAACAAAGACCTGCAACTGTCGTATGGTGAAAACGGCAAACGCCACTATGTGACGATGCTCAACTCCATGAACATCCACGGCGGCTCGATGTATTACCAATCCAACTTCATGCTCGTCATCAAAGAAACCGCCTGTACCACCGACAGCGTGTTCTACACCGTTGCGGACTTGACGGCCGTCGGCGTTGCGGACACCGTTGCCACCGACACGACCACGCTCGGTCGCGAATTCTCGAAATCCGACCGCGTGACGCTCGGCGACCTCGACAAAGCCGTTCACACCGTTGAAGCGGTCGTGCAACTTCCCAAATCGTTCAGCGGTCGCGGCGGTGTCATCGTCGGCAACTACAACAACGGCACAGGCAACCAGCTCAACCTCGAGATTTACGACGGCGGTAAGGTGCGCTTGTTCTTCAACAACGGCTCGCAAAAAGAATCCTGCATCTTCAATAAGGATATCCGCTCGAACACTCCCGTCCATCTGGCGGTGACCGTGAAAGACCGCAGCGCCACCTTGTACCTCAACGGCGAACGTGCGGAAACCCGCTCGCTGTCCGCGTCGTATAAAGGCGCACAACAAGGCTTCTGCGTCGGCGGCGATCGCCGCGACGGCAACACCTGCTACTTCAACGGCACGATATATTCCGTCGCCCTGTTTGACGATGTGCGTACCGCCGACGAGATTCGTGCGGATGCTGTCGCCGTGCCGCAAAACGCAAGCGGTCTCCTGCGCACGATGCACTTCAGCACCGATCCTATCGACTACACCTCGGTGCAACTCGCGGGTCGCACCTTCTCGGCGAAGAAATATTACGCCGTCAACACCCTGCCCGCTTCTCCGCACACGATCGAAGCGGTCGTGCAGGTTCCCAAAACGATGAGCGGACGCGCGGGCGTCATCGTCGGTAACTACAACAACGGCACCTCGGGTCAATTGAACCTCGAAATCTACGAGGGCGGCAAAGTTCGCTTGTTCTTCTACAACAACGGCAAGAAAACCGCGCACGTGTTCAAAAAGGACATCCGTTCCTCCACGCCGACGCACCTCGCCGTCACCGTGCAAAACCGCGAAGCCTCGCTCTATGTCAACGGTGAATTGACCGAAACCGTGACACTCGCCAACGCCTTCAAAGGCGCAACGCAAATGTACCGCATCGGCGGCGACCGCCGTGCGGGCAACACCCAATATTTCAAGGGCACGATCTATCAAGTGAACATGTTCCGCGATGTGCGCACGGCGGCTGAAATCAAGCAAGACTGCATCTGGCTTGACGAAAACGCTTCGCAACTGTTGTATTCTCGCCGTTTCACAAGCAACACGGCATACGCCGCTCCCAAAATCAACGGTCGTGAATTCACCGCTCAAACCTCTCACATGATCGGTGATCTGTCCGCCGCCCCCTACACCATCGAAGCGACGGTGCAAGTCCCGAAAACCGTGAGCGGACGCGCGGGCGTCATTGTCGGCAACTACACAAACGGCGGCTCGGGTCAATTGAACCTCGAAATCTACGAAGGCGGTAAGGTGCGTCTGTTCTTCCACAACGGTTCGAAAAAGGTCACCTGCCTGTTCTCGAAGGATATTCGCTCGGACAACGCCACGCATCTCGCCGTGACCGTGAACGGTAAGACCGCGACGCTCTATGTCAACGGCAAAAAAATTGAAAGCAAAACACTCAGTGCCACTTACAAAACCGTCAAGGGCGGCTTCAAGATCGGCGGCGATAACCGCGCAACCAATACCCAATATTTCAAGGGCACGATCTATTCCGTCAGCTTGTTCAGCGATGTGCGTTCCGCCGCTGAGATCAAGCACGACATGACCTTTGTTCCGACCACCGCGTCGGCGCTGCTGTACACCACCATGTTCAGTGCCAACGCCCCGACCTATCGTTCGGGTTCGTTGGCGGGCGGCACCTTCTCCGCCGTGAAAACCACCGCGTTGCCCGCTCTCACTGCGGCACCGCAAACCATCGAAGCGGTCATCTCGCTCCCGAAAACGGTGAGCGGTCGCGGTGGTGTCATCGTCGGTAACTACAACAACGGTATCGGTCGTCAGCTGAATTTGGAAATCTACGACGGCGGTAAAGTGCGCTTGTACTTCTTCGACGGCAACCACAAGGTTTCCTACATCTTCAGCCAAGACGTTCGCTCCTTGTCGCCGACGCATCTTGCCGTGACGCTCAACGGCACAAGTGCCACGCTGTACATCAACGGCAAAAAATCCGAAACCGCGTCGTTCACCTATGCGTACGCCGGTTCGAACCAAAACTACTTGATCGGCGGCGACCACCGCAGTGACAACAGTTGCTACTTCAAAGGTACGGTTTATTCCGTCGCCTTGTTTGATGATGTGCGCACCGGCGCCGAAATCAAACAGGATATGATCGCCGTGCCGACTGACGACGAATCCGTGTTGTACGCGGGCACGTTCCTTATTTAAAAACGCAATACCAACACAAACGGGGCTGTCTTTCGACAGCCCCGTTTCATACATCAAAAAAGGAAGGCTGCTTTCTTGCAACCCTCCTTTTGTTCATCGAATCATTCCGGCTTTTTAGCACCGCATTCGGGACAGAACTTGCCTTTGTTGCCCTTCGTGCCGCATGCGCAATCCCACGCCTCGGGTTTCGCCGCACCGCACTCGGAGCAGAACTTGCCTTTGTTGCCCTTTGCACCGCAAGCACAATCCCACGCTTCGGGTTTCGCAGCGCCGCATTCGGAGCAGAATTTGCCAGTGATGCCCTTCGCACCGCACGCACAATCCCAACCGTCTGCGACGGGTTCTTGCGTCGCCGCATCCGAGGTCGGTTGATTAAAGCCTTGCATCGCCGTGCCGATCTTATCACCCACGACACCGAGCGCCGCCATGCCGACGCCGAGTCCGACCATGTCGTTGACGATGCCGCCCGATGCGCCGCCGTTGATGACGCCGCCTTGACCCATCTCACCGAGCGCTTGCGCATACGCCTTTTGCACATCGGCATTGATAAGATCTTTTTCGTTGTAGCCTTTGGCTTTCATGATCTCCGCCTCGGTGAGACCTTGTGCGCGGAGGATCTCAATATCCGCTTGCGCGGCGATGCGTTTGCGTTGCGCCTCGATCTCGTCGTAGGCAAGTGCTTCGCGCTTGGCTTCGATGTCTGCTTCTTGCGCGGCAAGACGCATTTTCTTTTCGAATTCGATGTTGCGCAGTTGCAGTTTCTCGGTGTGGAACTTCTTGATGATTTGGAAGTTCTTGTCGCTTTCATCGGGCATGGCGATATTGGTGACATAGAACTGCGGAATGGTCAAGCCGTATTCCTCAAAGCCCTCCGCCAATTTCTCGCGCAAGCTGTTCGACAACACGTCCAGTCGCTCGTCGATCTCCAAAATGTCGATCGCGTCACGCTTGATGATTTGCGCCAAATTGGAACGCACGATGGTCGCGATGAGCGGTTTGAAATACATGCGCAGGCTGTGCACAAACGGCGCGTCGCTCGCGGCGTTCGGTCTGCCCCACGAAATACCGCTTGTGGTGCCGACCAACTTGGTGAGCAACTTTTTCGCGTCGCTGACTTGCACGTTCATTTCACCCGAAGCGCCGATATCGATCGGTGCGCCCGTGTCGGGATCAATGAAATGCACACGGTCGGGCGTGCCCCACGGAATGCTCATTTGAACAGTCTTGTTGACGAAATAGACCTCCGCATGGAACGCAGTTTGCTTGCCCGTCGGGAGCGTTTCCAACTCACGCAGGAAGGGAATGTTGGCGGTCTTCAAGGTGTGGCGACCGGGGCCGAACGGCTCGTGCATTTTGCCGCTTGCAAAGAAATAGGCCTCTTGCGTTTCGTGAACGATCAACTGCGTGCCGAGGTTAAAGTCCTCGATCGGATGCTTCCACACAAAGGTGTCGTTGTCGCCCTCATACTTAATAATATTCAAGCCTGCGTTGGTGACAAGCTTGGTCTTCGCGATTTCCTTCTCGATATGCTCGATCGTGTGATCGCACACAGGGCAATCCATTCTGCCGACTGCGTTTTCATCCACTTGGATCTTGCAATAACATTCAGGGCAAGCCACCGACAGCACGGTGTCCCCGAGCTTCGAATGGCAAATCGGGCATGTTTTGACGTCCTTTGCCTGATCATACACGAAATCCTTTTTGCAATGCGGGCAGGTGCGCGACGTCATGCGATCACGCTTGACATGGATCTCTTTGCCGCAATCGCCGCACTTCAACGACTTTTTGGCAAAAATCGACGTCGACGCTTCGTTCGCCGTACCGCAATGCGGACACTCGATCATAAACTTTGCCATTTTCTATTCCTCCTAACATCCGCAAAACGTCTCGCCTTCTGCGAATGATCTGTTGCTTTTCCACCGCGATCCAAGTCGCATCGGCTTTCGTCGCGATGTTTATTTCATTTATTCTACCATATCCGACAATCTTTTACAATATTTTCAAACATTATTTTTGTTATTTCTTCGGTACGCACTTATAAACCTTTCAGCGAATCCAAAATGGCGCTGACGATCACGGGACGTCGTTGCCGTTTGCTTTTTCCTTTCACAAACGTATCCTGCACTTTGCCGTTTTTGTCAATCAAACACCCTTTGTAAACCGCACCGTTGCGAAACTCGCCTTCATAGCGATCCCCTTCTTTTCGATAAAAGACGCCTTGACCGTTGAATTCTCCGTCGTGCATCTCGCCGTCATATCGGTTCCCGCTCGGCTTGTTGTCGACGAAATACTTCACGTAGCCTTTACCTGTAAAACGCAAGCCTTCTTTCCATTTGCCTGTCCAAGTTTTACCGTCAGCATATATGTATGTGCCTTGACCGTTGAATTTGTCGTTTGCGAACTCACCTTCATAGCGGTCGCCGTCATCGCCGATCAGCACACCTTTTCCTTGATACACACCGTTCGCTATCTCGCCGTCATAGCGTTTTCCCGTCGGTTTGCCGTTTTGGAAATACAAAACCGTTCCGCTGCCGTTGACACGCTTGTTGTCTTTCCACTCGCCTGTCCACGTTTCCCCGCTCACATACGTATACGTGCCTTGTCCGCAACACGTATTGTCCGCAAACTCACCTTCATACCGATCGCCGTTGGCATACACATAGACGCCTTGACCTTTGTAACGGCCGTTTTCCGTATAACCTTCATGGCGTGCGCCCGTCGGCTTGCCGTCTTCGAGAAACAACGTAACACCTTTTCCCGTATATCGTGTGTTGTTTTTCAATTCGCCTGTCCAGCTTTCACCGCTTGCGTACGTGTACGTGCCTTGTCCGTTTGCTAGACCGTCGATATAGTTACCCTCATAACGATCGCCGTTTTTAAACGTATACGTGCCGTATCCATGCCGTTTGCCGTTCACAAACGCACCCTCATAGCGGTCGCCGTTTTCGTACGTAATGCTACCCTTACCGTTGTAGTTGCCGTTCGCTATCTCGCCGTTATACCGTTCGCCGGTCGGTTTGCCGTCTTTGAAAAACAGCACAAAACCGTTGCCCGCAAAACGTGCACCGTCTTTCCACTCGCCCGTCCACGTTTCACCGCTCGCGTATGTGTAGGTGCCTTGTCCGTTCGGTTTGCCGTCTTTGAACGCACCTTCATAGCGATCGCCGTTTGCATAGAAATACGTGCCGTATCCATGACGGTTGCCGTTCACAAGCGCGCCTTCATAGCGATTGCCCGTCAACTCACCGTCACGAACGATCCAAATCGTGCCGTTACCGTTCTCCTGTTTGTCGTCTTTCCATTCGCCTGTCCACGTTTCGCTGCTTGCATACGTAAAAGTGCCCTGCCCTTGCTTAACACCGAGGTTCCATTTACCTTCGTAGCGGTCGCCGTTTTTATAATACCACGTACCGTAACCGTGAGGACGGTCACCGATTGCCTCGCCGACATACGCGCCGTCATCAAAATTCAGCTCCTTGTGATTGTTGTCCGCCGCACGCGTCTCAACAACTGTCGGTTTCACCGCAGGTGCTTTGCCAACAACGCGCGCGATGTTGGCAAACAGATCGGACAAAAACGTGATACTGCGAATGTTCAACGCTTGGAAACTTTGCAATTGTCGCGGGAGTTGTTCGGGAGTGATCGATTCATAGCACGGAATCAAAATCTTGTCGCTGTCTTTCATCATTTCGAGATAACGCGACCATTCGTTTTTGAGCCACACCGCGTTGAAATAGTCTTGCTTACTGCCGATAACCAGCATCACCTTCGCGGATGAAAGCGCCGCGTAGATGTACGGCTCATACTCCGATCCCGCTTTGCCGCGAAGCGTCACGCGCGAGAAAAACACCTTATAACCTTTGGCGATCAATTCGGTGTAGATGTCCTGCGCGGTCGCGCTGTCGTCGGTGCGCGTACGGGTCGCGTCGTCGGTTTCTTTGTAGCAAATAAACACATCATAGGGTTCTTCCGCGCGGGAGATCGACAGAATTTTTTGTTGCAAGTCCTCGATGACCTGCGCTTCTTCTTCGTATTTCCAGCTTGACACCGCCGCCAGTTCGCAGACCTTCCCGTAATCCGCGTCGTTGAGCACACTTTGATAGCGCGTGCGATGACAGGTCGGCACTTTTTTACCGTCTTTAGGATCGTCGACATATTCAATGCCGTATTTGCACAAAACAAGACCCCAATAGGCTTCGGCTTCTTCAGGGAATTGGGCGATGATGCTTTGGAATACGCCCGCCGCCTGATCGAAATCGCAGGCAAGCCGCAATTCGGTCGCGCGCTCGAACAATTTGATTTTCAGTTCGTTGTCCAGATTCGGCAACGTTTGCATCGAATCGCAATAGCGACATTGCGCAAACTTGTCGTTGTCACCGACGGTCAGCGCCGCACCGCACATTTTGCATTTTAAAACCGCCATGCCCTCGCATCCCCTTTGCTACTTTGATCCATTTCGTTCATTCTATCATATGCGACATTCTTTTACAACATTTTCAAAACGAATACTCCCGAAAATTTCGCCCGAAATTAACAAAAAGTCACCCGCGCGCCTTTCGGCGCGGCGGGTGACTTTTCAAAAAGAGAGGTCATCAATCTTCTGCCGTGATCACATGTACAATATCGAGGATCAACACCACGAAGATCGCGATCCAACCAAGGATTATCGAACCGAGAAATTTTGCCACGATGGACGGCAGCGACCATGCCGAAAAGATTTTCGACAGCCACATCCAGCCGAACGGCACACCCGCCACAAACAAACCGGCGAGAATGCCGAGGAATCCGAGCTCACCGAGCGTGGCGAACAACAGCGAACCGACGCCCCACGCGACCACCGCGATGATGATGTCGCGAATCAAACGAAATTTTGCTTCTCTTTTATCCATGATAACAATTCTCCTTCATGTATGAAATCGACTGTTGCTTACATTTTTTTGACTTTGACGATCGGCAGGTCAGAACCGATGGCTTTTTTGAAACCTTCCAGCTCTTTGACCATTCTCTTTTCCGCCGAACCGCGATAACCGAACATAAAGCCGTAGCCAAGCACCGTCGAACGCGTGATGCAGGGTTTGTATTGCAGTACCGTTTCATCGTTCAAGCGGATGGAAAACGAATAGGCTTTTCGGAACAAACCGACAAACGAACCGCTGCCGTTGACCGCATATTCGATTTTGGTAATGTCATCCTTGGTGAACACGCCGGTATCTTCTTTTTTGGACTTCTTGATAGTTTTCACCATTTGTCCGGTGCCGACATCTTCGCCGAGGAAGCCGTTGGCAAATTCTTTGACGGTGAAACGACCGCCGTTTTCGTAGCAGTAAAAATCTTTGAAGAACGTGAATTCCACCGCCGAGTAGCGCGCGACATTCTCGGCCTCATCGCGAACATATTGATCGTATAGCTTCGCAATTTCGGCTTGGTTGATCTTCTTGATTTTATTGGTACGCTTGTAGTTCATCAGTTTCGCACCGAAACGCTCGCTGACTTGCACTTCGACGGATTCGTAATGTTTTTTGCAATCCTCGCAAACATCAAGCGTTTCATAACCGCCGAGGACAAGTGCTTGAGCGTTGCCGCTCAACAAACCTTTTTGAAGTTCCTTACCGCAGAATGCGCATTTTACTGTTTTTGCCATGATGATGATCTCCTTTTTGTTTTGAATTTTTGTTTTTGATGATGTTGTTCATCCCTTACGCTTATAAAGGGGAATGAGACTTGACTTTGGTTTTATAAATTTGAAAAATTTTTTTGATTTTTTTGAGGCGGTTATTCCGAGACATCGGGAAGCTCGTTGACCGCTTTTAAAATATGGATCAGCACTTCCTTTTTGCTCGGCGGCCAATCCTCCAACAACTCTAAAATTTCGGAATCGCCGTATGTCGAGAGACGCGTATCGCAATCGGACAGTAAATCCACCACGGTTAACCCCAACACATCGGCAATTTCAGCAATGCGTTCCAACCGAACCTTCACACATCCGCGTTCAATGGCGCTGATGTATTTGTCCGACACGCCCAGACGTTCTGCTATGTACGCTTGCGTTCGTCTCGACTTACGCCGATGGGCTTTGATTTTTCGTCCGAGAGCACCGTAGTCAATCACGCTGTCACCGCCTTTCTCGACAGATTTCTACAAAACAGTCCTTTATAGTTTACAACAATCCCATTCGTTGTAAACAAACCTATGAGTTTACTCTCAATCCTTTGGTTTACCGCTCTCCTCCTCCCCCCGCTCGCCCGCCATTTTCGACGGGCGAGGGGTGTTGAAAGGGGAAGTCTATAAAAATAAGGTGTACGCGGTATTACATGCTGTACGTGATCACCGGCGTCGCCGCTTCTTGTCGAACGGACGAAGACAGCGACGGCTGACCGTTTGCAGGAATTTCAGCGGTCGTCTCGTTGCACACGAGGAACAGCGCAACAAACAGGCGCATAGCAAGCAGGGCGGCGAATACGTACTTCTTGTTCATGAGTTTTCAAAGCTCCTTTTGAATGATGGTGTTGGTTTTTATTCGGCGGTGAAGATGTGGATGATGTCCATGATGAACACCACGAAGATGGCGATCCAGCCAAGGAAGATGGCACTGAGCAATTTCACGGCGATCGCCGGCAGCGACCATGCCGAAAAGATTTTCGACAGCCACATCCAGCCGAACGGTACGCCTGCCATGAAGAAGCCGACGAAGATGCCGAAGAATCCGAGATCGCCGAGAGTAGCGAACACGATCGCGCCGATGACCCACGCGACGACCGCGATGATGATGTGTTTGACCAGGTTGAAGATTGCTTCCGATTTTGTCATGATGATGATCTCCTTTTTGTTTGGTTTTTGTAATGATGTTTAACCCTTACGCTTATAAAGGGGAATGGGGTTTCGTTTCGGTTTTATAATTTTCGAGAAAATTTTTTAAATTTTCTCGAATCCGTAAAACCTGTTCTTTCGGCATCGGATGTTGACGTTGATCGTCTTTGAAAATCCGATACATGGCGTTTCGAAACTCTATGAAGAATCTCGTCTTTCCACAAAACATAACCCCCTTACAAGCGTTCGGTATTTTGTCCTTACGCTTATAAGGGGGAATGAGATTTCGATTCGGTTTTATGAATTTGAAAATTTTTTAAAATTTTTCAAAAAACAAAAAAGGAGCTGTTGCAAAACGCAACAGCTCCTTCTTATATACTACATTTTACAGCTTACAGACCGACACTCTTGGCGAGGATCA
Source organism: Acutalibacteraceae bacterium (assembly GCA_045637645.1). Taxonomy (GTDB): domain Bacteria; phylum Bacillota; class Clostridia; order Oscillospirales; family Acutalibacteraceae; genus RGIG1959. The sequence continues at coordinate 27,243 of JAZTZV010000018.1, forward strand.
AACGACCGTCCGCCGTGTCAATTGTACCGTCTTCGTTGAAATCAGCGGCCACTCGTTGGACATCGGTGAATTCACCTAAACCGAGCACAGAACGGAACACCAAACGCGCGTCGTTGCTGTTGGTCAGATAATCGCCGTCCACGTCGCCCTTCTCGTACGCCGAGTGGATCTCGAACTGACGAAGGGTGATCTTCGACGCCGAACCGGCACCGCCGACGACCTGCACACTGATACCGGTCAATTCAAAGCCGTCTGCCGCAATTTTGTCGAGATCGATCACGCCTTTGAAGCTTTGACCGTTACCGACGATGTCATCGCCGGAAAGATTGTTGGGTGCAATGTATTGGTTGATGATCTTCGTCTCGCCGTTGACGGTCATGCGGAATACCGCGCTGCCGGCAATCGTCACGTCGAAATACAGCTTACTGCCCGCCGCAACGTCCATCTTACAACCGTAGGAAGCCAACGGCCATTTGCTGTTGGTGTTGTTGAGCATCAACGCATTGCCGTTGTTGGACGCTTGCACAAGCGTCGCGTCATACGACCAATCCGCGGCATCGAGCGAAATGTAATCCTTCGGGAACACGTTTTTCACAATGCCCATCGCCAACAACAGGTCATTGCTCTCGCGAGCAAAGTCCGCCGTCGCCGCATTGGGATCGTTATAAACCGCGGTCGCCTCGTCAATCGCCGCACTCACAAGCACTTGTTGCGAGGAGGGGAACGTTTGAGCAGAGGCTTCGTCGATCAAAGCCTTGAGTGCCGCTTTTTCGTTGCTGTCAGCGTAAGCGCCCGTCTTCTTGACGATCAAGAGCGAGCTGGAAACGCCGCGACCGTAAGTCAGCTTGGTTTCATCGCCTGCGACCATCGTCGTCGATCCGCCGCCGTCGAGGTTGACAGCGTGCTTACAGCCGAGGCTGATCATCAGCTTGGCAAGGTCGTGCAGGTTGATGCCGTTGTTGAAGTTCTCGCTGGTACCGCGACCGTCGACGCACACATACACAAGCGTGCCGTCTTCCTTGACGCCGATGGCGGTACGTTGCGCGGGCGTCCATTCGATGTCATCCGCGTTCGGGGTGTTGTCGGAATTGTCCACGCCGTCCACAACGATCGGATAGGTCGCCGCCGTCACAGTCACGGCATTCTTCATGATCTCCTTGGATTCTTCAATAAGCTCCTCGGCATAGATTTGCACCTTTTGACCGACCTTCAAACCCGCAAGTGCCGCGTAGTTATCCGAGCCGTTTTGCGCATAAAGCACGAATTGGTTCTCGGTCATCGTTGTGCCGTAGGTGTTGGTATTGACCGACACAACTTCGCCTTCCATGATGCCTTCCACGGTCAACTCGGTGCCGTTCACCTTGTTGAACACAACCTCGACACCTTTAACGTTCTCGTTGGTGTAGGTCTTGCCGCCTGTGGCATAGTCGAAGTAGCAGTAAGGACTCCACCAATTCGTGCCGACATAACGCTTATTGATACAACCGATCACGGGAGCACCGTCGGCAACGTTGAGGATTTCTTTACCTTCGATGTAAAAATGATACGCCATGCGCGATTTCGTCAGTTGGAAGTTCGCTTCATTGTCAAACGCCAGACACATGACTTCCGTATGCTCGCTGTCGGCGATGATGCGACCGTTGGTGATCATGCGACTGTCGAGCGTACCCCAGTTTTCGGTGTTCGCCGAACCGAACTCGCCGTTGATGCCGCCGAGCACTTCGTAGCCCGCCGCTTCAGCCGCCGCGATGGATTTTTCGGTGGTTGTGCCGTAGCTGGGCTTGCCTTGATACATCATCGGCATGTAACCCGTTTGAGCGGGATTGAATTCCATCGTGTACAGGCTTTGACCCAAACCGTTTTTGTCGGTGTAGGTCGTCTTGTTGTATTCAAGACCGTCGGCAATCGTTTCCGATGTGCTGGTGACGATCGTGCCGATATCGTCGATGCTGTCGCCGACCGTGAAGCTGAGCGCCGAAGCCGGCACCGCCGCCGTCGCGAACACCGCCGCAAGAGCCGCGCCGAGCACACGTTTTTTGATGTTCGTTTTCATAAAACAGACCCTCCTTAAAGATGCCTTTTTATTACTATACCATATTCTTTTGAATCCTGCAATGCTTATTCGCCGAAAAACTCGCGCACCGCCTCGCAATATCGTTCCGGCTCAAGCACATACGCAAGTCCATGATCCGCCGCCGGTATCGTGACAAGCCGTTTGCGCGACGAACACGCCTCATAATTTTCGCGGCTCATCTCGCACGGCACATAACCGTCCTGCTCTCCGTGGAAAAAGATCATGGGTACGCGCGCGTTTTTGAGTGCTTCCACCGCCGAACAGGCTTCGATGTCAAATCCGCCGTACACGATCCCGCCCAGCCGCACAAACGGATAGGCAAGCGACACGGGCAATCCCATTTGACGGATCACCTTGCGGATGATCGCTTTCGGAGAAGTGAACCCGCAATCCGCCAAAATACCGATTACATTTTCGGGGAGGTCTTTATCCGCCGCTGTCATCACCGTCGCCGCGCCCATCGAGATGCCCGTCAAAATGATCCTCGCGTCCGCACCGAAGCGCTCCTGCATAAACGAAAGCCACGACAAGCAGTCACGATGCTCACGGACCCCGAACGTGATCACATGTCCGTCGCTGTCCGCGCTCGCACGTTGATTGACGATCAGCGCGTTATGCCCGAGCGCAAAGCACCGCTGAACACCGCCGCAAAGATCGCGTTCGGCATTGCCGCGATAGCCGTGGAACATCAATTCGATCGGCGCATCGGGCGCAAATTCAAAATATTTGCCGCGCAACGTCAACCCGTCGAACGACGTGATCGACACCCGCTCGCACGGCATGCGGCGCGTTTCCCACGCCCAAGTCTCCATTTGCTCGCGAAACGGACGATAGGGCTCATCATCGGGCACATCCACAACATCGTCGCGCGAAGGCTTTCGCGACGGCACATAAAACGCCAAGCGAAAACACACATACGCCATTCCGAGCACCGTCGCTGTCACCACTGCGATCGCGGCAAGTGCGATCCACAACCAAACCATACAGTCCATCCCCTTTTTGTCCTATTTTACGGCTTTTTCACCAAATTGGCAAGCACTTTTTGTCCACCTCTCGACACTAATTGTCCGATTCGTCAAATTCGGATTGTATAAAACGGAGAAATATGTGTTTTTGCCCAAATTTCGTTGACCTTCTGTAAAAAATTCAGTATAATAGTAGTATAGGAAGTATGTACTAATAAAGAAAGGTGATTCCAATTATGAAACGCATCCACACTCTTTCCGTCAAAGCGTTATCGATCGTGTTGGCGCTGTCGATGATTCTCTCGATGGCGGCGACCTGTGCCTTCACGGTATCGGCAGAGGCGGTCGTCCCGACGGCCGTTGTCCGACAAAACCTCGAAAAATGGAAGGCTTACACCTACGGTGACTCCCAAGGCACGCTGTATCGCACGGGTTGCGGTATCTTCGCGACCGTCAATGCCGTCGGCTATCTGACGGGTAACACGATGAGCGTCACCGAGACCGCCGCTTGGGCGCACTCGATCGGCGGCTACAACCCCGGCAACACCCACGCGGGCACCTACCGCACCACGCTCTATCCGAAACTCCAAGCCAAGTACGGTGCGCGCTACGGCTTCACCGTCGACTGCGGCTCGAGCGGTGACGGCTACTGGGCGACCTCGTACAGCTCGAAACTTCAAAACCATCTTGCGAACGGCGGCACGGCGATCGCGCACGTGCCCGGCCACTTCATTGCACTCGTCGGTTTCAGCGACGGCAAATATCACGTGTACGACAGCTATCCCACCAGCGCACGTCCCACCGGCAACGGCGACTGCTGGAAAACCCCCGCGCAAATGGCGACGGGCAAGCTCGACGTTGACTGGTTCGTGCTGTTGACCCGCACCGGCACCGTCATCAACAACCACGCCGTGGCGCAAGGCTATAAAGTGACGTTCGATTCCCGCGGCGGTTCGTCCGTGGCGGCACAAACCGTCAACGAAGGTTCCTATGCCAAGAGACCCGCCGACCCCACCCGCGCCGGCTTTGAGTTCCTCGGCTGGTTCGACGAAAACGGTTGGGAGTTCACCTTTGATACCACCGCCATTTGGGCAAATCGCTCGCTCCACGCGGAATGGAAAGCCATCCAATGGCCCGAAAGCACCGATTACATGCCCACGCAAAGCACCCTCATCCCCGAAGCCTACACTGCAGGCGGCGACAACAGCGTGTGGACCTATTTCAACCCTTATTCGGGCGCGGCAACGCTCTACAAAGCAGGTGCCGATTACGGCTGGCCGTCGGCGTTCACCACCTATGACACCAGCGTGGATCTGTCGAAATACGCGTATCTGAACATCTCGCTCAACGCCACCGCGCAATTCAACGCAGATATCATCTTCATTGACGCCGACGCCAACGAGCATACCGTTCGCCTGTCGCAGGTCGTCAACGGCACCGACAACGACTTTGCTCCCGGTCAATACGTCATCACAGCGAATCTAGGCAACTACCTTTACAGCAGCGGCGCTTACAAGCTCAACGCCAACGGCATTCTCAACATTCGCGCGATTCGCTATTACGTCATCGGTAACACCGACGACTACGTGAATTTGTACAGCGTGTGCTTCAGCGGCGAACAACACTACATCGACCTGATGAACCCCGACACGCTCGAGCAAGATCCCGTTGCAGGTGCGACCGGTTCGTACACCTACCAAAACGGCGCGTTGCGCATCGAAGGCACGGGCGGCTACGCGGTCAGCTTCTATCCGAACGCGACTTTTGAACCGCGAGCCCTTCAAAACTGGATCATCTCGGTGGGCGCGGGCGCAAACTTCGACATTTCGATGATCGTCACCACCTCCGACGGCGATAAGTTCGTGTCGCTGGCTTCCGACTATTACAACGTGCTCGGCTTTAGCGAATATCCCGAACTCGGCATTAAAGACGGTCAATATTCCCGTTCGTTCAACCTGCTGGGCATGTACGAATGGAACGGCATTCTCCCCGCCGACGGTAAGAGCGTCATCAAAAAGTTGACCTTCGAACTTCGCAGTCAAGGCGATGCCACCCTGTACGCCGCGCAAATGTGCGACGCGCCTGTGACCAAATACTTCACCGACGACGTCGTGAAGAGCGGCTCCTGGGCGGGCAACATCACCATTGACAACGACACTTACGTTCTCAACACCGACACGGAAGTGATTTTCTCCCCCAACGTCGGCTTCTCGGCTCTCGACACCAAGAACGGCATGGAGAACGCATCGTACATCCGTTTCTTCAACGGTGAGAACGCGGTCAACGACGGCGACCGAGTTTTCACCGGCATGACCGTTAAAGTCATGAACGGCGACACCCTGCTTGACGAATACACCCTTGCGGTGCGTGGCGACGTCGACGGCAACGGTCTTGCCAACACGGCGGACATCCGCACATGCCTCAAATCGTTGGCAGGCACTTCCGACTTCTCGTATGCGCAAGAAGCCGCCGCCGATTACGACGGCAACGGCGAGATGAGCACCAAGGATACTCGCGAATTCCTCGGCGAGTTGATGTAAACCTCATAAAATCAAACGGGCGTGTGTTTTTCAAAACACACGCCCGTTTTTTTGTTTATTTCAATTTGGCGTTGCAACGTCGGCTGAACGCTTTCACGCACAGAAACACCGTCAACCACACGATTGCATAGGTCGCAACGAAAATCGCCGTGAAAATCAAAATCACCATCGGTTCAAACGGGATCCAACTGTTCAGCAAATAGCACCCCACATACACGACGTACAAACTGCCGAAATGACACGCCAGCGATTTCATCAACGGCCATTCATCGATTTGATTGAACACCGACGCGCCCGCTTGCACAAACGCCAGCGCATACGTCGACAGGATCGCCAGCATCACCTCGCCGCCCTTCAACGAAAAATCGGGGATCGTCAGCGAGAGGATCCAAAACACGATCCCGAGTATGATCGGGCCGAATCCGCCGAATACAACGCCGCGTTGTAAGAACTGTTTCACATACACCGTTTTCATTTAACACCCAGCCTTTCCTTGACAGCCTTGATCTGTCGACGCGACACATAATCAACGTGTCCGTTCTTAAACGTCACTTTCAACGCACCCGACAACGATGCATCAAAGCGACGTATCTGTCGCAGATTCGCAAGGCAGGACTGATGAATTTTCACAAAAGTGGACGGCAACGACTCCTCAAGCTGATACAGCCGACAACGCATATTCAAGCGTCGACCGTCCTGCAACAACGCATGCACCCTGCCGTCCTCAACAAGGAAACACGCCACATCGGCAAGCTCCAAGCGTTCCATATCGCGATCGTCATAGCCGACGAGTTCGAGCGCATTTTCCGCAATCAATTGTTCGATCGAATCGGTCAACGGATTCCGTTCGTGGGCATAAATCACCACTTCTTCCTCCCGCTCGCGATCGATCACAAGCGTATACTTCATCGAAATCCCTCCTCGCCGATTGTATCATAGCATCCCCTGCGCAAATTTGCAAGCGACACCCTTTAAACGGTCGCTTCCGCATCACAAGCGGGATGTCTTGACTTTTGCTAACGGGATATCGTATAATAAGCAAAAATTTAAAAGAGAGGGATCCCGATATGAAAACCAAACTCTTGGCGTTGCTTTTTGCGTGTTGCTTGCTGTGCTTAACAGGTTGCACCTCCGATGCGGCACAACCGGACATTCTCATCGCTTCTCACAACAGTCCCGACGGGTGCTACACGGTGCAGTTGTATCAAGCGGGATCCCCCGGATGGTCATTCGGGCCGGTCGGCGCGAAACTTGTGCTTTTGAACGCCGACGGCGACGTGCTGGAGGAGGAATCCTTTTCGCTGAACAACGATGGCGGCGGCGTTCACGCCTACAACATCGAAACCGTCACGTGGCAGGACGAACAGGTCGAGATCGTGATGAATGAATCGGACACCACGCAACAATACACATACGTATTGGCATATTAAACAGCAATCCCCTCGGCGTTTGCCGAGGGGATTTGATGTTTTATTCGTTGTTGATCTCGCTTTCGCTGCGGATCTTTTTGATCCATTTGCCGCTTTGCAAGCGGTAGACACACCACACCGCTTTGATCACCTGATCAAACTTCAGTGCAAAGTAGATCCAAAACGCGGGCAGATGAAGCACCAAGCCCGCCACGATGCCGAGCGGAATGGACGCCACCCACAAAAACACGTTGTCGGTGAGCATCAGCATTTTGGTGTCGCCGCCGCCGCGAAGCACACCCTTAGTCATGATGCTGTTGGTCGCTTGGAACAGCATGATGATGCTGATCGACCACATCAACTCACGCGTGATCGCCTGCGTTTCCGCCGACAGATCATACGCCGCGATCATCGGTTCGCTGATTGCCAAAATGACAGCGGCGGTGACCAAACCGAACACCATACCGACGCCCAAGAACGCATAACCCTGTCGATGGGCTTTCTCGCGGTCGCCCTCACCGAGCGTGTAACCCGTCACGATCGCGCCCGCTTGCGAGAAGCCTTGCGTCATGACCGAGCTGAGTTGTTGCGTCACCGCCGTCACGGCGTTTGCCGCGACAAAACTTTCGCCCAGTCGACCGATGACCATCGCGACCGAGTTGTTGCCGAGTGCCAAGATGCCGTCGCTGATGAGCACGGGGATACTGACGCGGAAATATTCCTTCCACAAAGCACCGATCGGGCGGAACAGATCGCGCACGCGAAATCCGATCGCGCGATCTTTAAAAAAGAGATACCCGCAAATCATCGAAAACTCAAACACGCGCGCAATCAACGTGCCGAGTGCCGCGCCCGCAACGCCCATTTTCGGCGCGCCGAACTTGCCGAAAATGAACAAATAGTTCGCGCCGACATTGATGAAAAATGCGGCGATGGACGTATAAAGCGGGAGCTTGACCTGCCCGACGTTGCGAAGCACGATGGTACACGTCAGTGATAGTCCCAAAAACACATAACTCGCGACCGACCACCGCAAATACTCTTCGCCGAGCGGCAGAATCGCCGTGTCGTCGGTGTAAATATACATGATCCAATTCGGCACGATCGCCGTTGCCAAGCTGAACAGCGCCGCCATCCCGACGCACAGTCGCAACATGATCGACACCGTCTTTTTCAGCGACGGGATATCCTGCATGCCGTAATAGCGCGACACAAGCACCGACGCGCCCATACCGATGCCCATACAGAAAATGTGGAAAATCGTGATAAACTGGTTGGCAAGCGACACAGCCGACAACTCGGTTTCGCCCACAGCACCGATCATGAGCGTATCCATCATGTTGACGCCGCTCGTGATCAAACCTTGAAGCGCGATCGGGATCGCGATCGTGGCAACACGTTTATAAAATTGTGCATCCTTTATAAACAGCGGTGGCATCGCAGTTACATCTCCTTCAAATCAAAATACCGTTGCAATGATCGATCTCGTGTTGGATGATCTGCGCGGTATAATCGGTAAAGGTTTTAATGCGCATTTGCATCGACGGCGTTTGATACTGCACCTTAATGCGGCGATAACGCTTGGTCTTGCGCGGATCACCGAGCAACGACAGGCATCCTTCCTCCGTCTCATAGGAATCCGTTGCTTTCAAGATCACGGGATTGAGCATCACCGTGTACGCGCCGTTATCCCAAAACGCAATGATGCGGCGAGTGACGCCGATCATATTCGCCGCCATGCCGACGCAGGTGTCTTTATGTGCTTGAAGCGTATCGAGCAGATCGCGCACCGTTTGGCTGTCCGCTTCGGTGGCTTTTTCACTGCTTCTGGCGAGAAACAGCGGATCGTGTACAAGCGTCTTAACCATAACCTGTCTCCTTATTTCTTTTTCTTCAACAGCGATGGCGGTGCAGGACGCAACGGATTGGTCATCGACATGCCGCCGCGCGAACGCTCTCTTTTGATCTGTACGACCGTGATCACGATCAGTGCCGCGGCGCACGCCAGCATGATACCGCCCAGCACCGCATACAAGCCGCCCGTCGTGGTGGCATACGGCTTATAATCCTCCTGCAAATCGCAAACATACAGAAAATCTTTGATGGAAAACACGGCATCGACATCCCCGTCGGCCAGCGTTTCGGCAAGCGCTCTCCCTTTCGCCGAGTAACCCGCGTCCACAAGCTCGTCCGCCAACTGACCGTCCGACAGCACATACGCCGCCGTCGTCATCGGCCCTTTCTCAAGCGCCTCTTGACATGCCTGCGCCGTCGCCGACGCGGCATCCATGCGCACCGACAAAATCAACGGCGTTTGCTCGTCAACGGTGGTGTGTGCAAGCACGTACACCGTGTCGCCTTTCTCGGCGTAGACTTCGGTGAACACCAATTCCTCCGCCGCATACAAACGGTTGTCCTTCAATTTCGTGCTGTCCGTCGCAACCATGCTTGCAGGCGGTTGCAACACTTGCACCGTCATCCACATCGCCGTCACGCCGAGCACGATCAAAAGTGTGGCGCAAAGCCACATTATATAACGTGAAAATTTCAATCGGAATCCCTCCGCCTTATGGAATAGTACCAGTATAGCACACTCCCATCCATTCGACAACCCAAAAAACAAAAAGCGGCAGAGAGCCAAACGCTCCCTGCCGTCCTCTTTTTATCAGAAATAGCGCACCAGCGACACCACGCGACCGAGCACGACCACTTCGTCAACAATGATCGGTTCGAACGCATCGTTCTCGGGTTGCAAACGGATGTAGCCGTTTTCCATGTAAATGCGTTTGACGGTCGCTTCGTCGCCGAGAAGTGCCACGACGATGTCGCCGTTTTGCGCGACGGGCGTGCGATGCACGATCACAACGTCGCGATCCAAAATGCCTGCGTTCATCATACTCAAGCCTTGCACGCGAAGCGCAAACAGCTCGCTCGCGGGATAGCCGCCGCCCGAATAAGGCACGTAATCCTCAATGTTTTCGACGGCGAGGATCGGCAGACCGGCCGTGACCTTACCGATCAGCGGCACGCGCGTCACGTTTTCGCCGGGCAATTTGATGGCGCGGTTGAGACCCGATTGACGGGAAATATAGCCTTCTTCTTCAAACATTTTCAAATAGGCGTGCACGGTGGAGGTGGATTTGATGCCCGCCGCGGCACAAATTTCGCGCACCGTGGGCGGCAACCCCTCCTGCGCGCGCTCGCGCAAAAAGTTCAATACCTTCTGTTGTTTCTCGCTGAGTGATTTCAAGCGAAGTCCCCCTTTTTCAAATTTTGAGAAGAAAAAACCGTTTGTTCGGTGGAAAAATCAGGTAAAACCGGAAATTTTCCTTATTTCAAGGCTATTATAACACAGCTTTTTTAAAAATGCAAACATTTGTTTGCTTTTTCTTAAAAAATTTTTCTTTGCATAAACGGGGGGCTTTTTTCGCATACTCGATACAGAATCTGCATAGAATCAAAGGAGGCAACGCCATGTCACGCAAACACGACATGATGATCGAAAACAACGAAACGTATCCGAAAAACACAAACAAAGCATCCAAAGGATTTTTTGCGGTGTTGATGCTGTGCTTGATCGCCGTCGGCGGTGTGGCGGCGACGACCTTCTCAAGCTCTTTCAACGACACGCCCGCCTTCGAGGAGACGACCGTCACCACGACCGTCACCACCACTTCGGTCGCGCCTGTCGCCGTTTCCCCCGCCACCACGACCACCGTGTCAACAACCGCCGCGACAACGACAACGGCGCCCGCCGAATTGTTTGTGTTGCCGTTGAGCAATAAGGTTCTCACCTCGTTCAGCACGCAACCGATCTATAACGAAACGCTGGATTCTTACCGCGCACACACAGCAACCGATTTTGACGGCGAAGAAGGGCAAGCGGTGCGTCCGTTCGCGAACGGCACCGTCACCGTCGTGGAAGATGATCCGCTGTGGGGCGGGTGCGTCACCGTTGACCACGGCGAAGGTGTGATCTCGGTCTATCGTGGGATTGCCCCGAGCGTCGATGTCGGTGATGAGGTCACGACCGACGATCGCCTCGGAACACTCGACGCGGTGCCGTGCGAATCCAAACTCGGCCCGCATCTGCATTTGGAACTGTACAAGGACGGCGAAGCCGCCGACGCGGCGGCGCTGTTCGGTGACCGATTGATAACCGCATAACCCCCTGCCCTCGGAAACGACATTTGTCGGCGGTCAGAAGGGCAACACGGACTGTCGTGTGAAGAACCATCGGTGTTACTTGTCGATGCCGTCTTCACACGGCAGTTCTGTTTTTCGTTTTGTGCAAAAGTGTGGACGTTTCTTCCCAACAATCCTCTTTTCTTTTTGAAACAAGTGTGATATACTGAAAAAAGGTGATGAATATGTCGCATTTTTGCTGTCCCGTTTGCAAAAAGCCGCTTAAAAACGACGAGCGCGCCTTGGCTTGCACAAACGGACACCGTTTCGATAAAGCCCGCTCGGGATATGTCAATTTGCTCCGCTCGCAACAATCCGCCTTGAAACGTCACGGCGACGACAAGCGCATGCTTCTGGCGCGCCGCGTTTTTTTGGATCGCGGATTTTATGAGCCGCTTTGCCGCCTGCTGTGCCAAACCGTTGCGCGCGATGTGCGAAGCGGCAAGTTGCTGGATGTCGGTTGCGGCGAAGGGTATTACACCGCCGCGATCCAAGCAACAAACCCGTCGCTCTCCGTGTGCGGAATCGACATTTCCAAAGACGCGCTCCACATGGCGGCGTCTCGCTCGAAAACGATCGAACTCGCGGTGGCAAGCGCGTTTTCACTCCCCGTCGCCGACGGCGCACTCGACGCGCTTGTGAGCGTGTTTGCTCCGACCGCCGACGCGGAATTCGCCCGCGTTCTCAAACGCGGCGGCAAGCTCATTCGCGTCATCCCGACCGAACGGCATCTGTTCGGACTCAAAGCCGCGCTCTACAAAGAGCCGCGCCTCAACAAACCCGAACGCGTCGAGATCGACGGCTTTGCCCTTCGTGATCGGCAAGAGCTCGCCGACATCATGACGCTTGAAACCGCCGACGACATCCGCGCGCTGTTCGAAATGACACCCTATTTTTATAAAACGGGACAAGCCGATCAAGAACGCTTGCTGTCCCGCGATTCCCTTTGCACCGAAATCGGCTTTGCCGTTTTGTCATACCAAAAACTTTAAACAAAGGAAGTGTAGCCCATGAAACAGTTTACCGTTGCCATCATCGGCGTTGGCTCTCGCGGCGGCGAAACCTACGCGATGTATCAAAAGAAGTTCCCCGAACGCATGAAGATCGTCGCGATCGCCGAACCCCGTGAAGATCACCGCGAGCTTGCCAAAAAACTGTGGGATCTCACCGACGAGCAATGCTACCTTGACGGCGATTCCCTGCTGGCGCAACCGAAGCTTGCCGACGTCTGCGTCATCGCCACTCCCGATGATCAACACATCGAATACGCCATCAAAGCTCTCGATCTCGGCTATCACCTGCTTTTGGAAAAACCCATCTCCCCGAACAAGGACGAGGTCATCGCCCTGCGTGAAAAGGTCAATGAGACGGGTCTGACGGTGGCGGTTTGCCACGTCCTGCGCTACACCGTGTTTTATTCCGAGCTTCGCCGCGTACTGCAAAGCGGTGCCATCGGCGAGGTCATCAACTTCCAAGCCATCGAGCAAGTCGGCTACTGGCATCAAGCGCACAGCTTTGTGCGCGGCAACTGGCGCACCGGCACCCCGATGATCCTGCAAAAATGCTGCCACGACATGGACATTTTGTTGTTCCTTCTGGGCAAGCATTGCGTGCGACTCAGCTCGTTCGGTTATCTGTCGCACTTCCGCGCCGACAAAGCTCCCGAGGGCGCGGCTCTGCGTTGCATGGACGGTTGCAAAGCCAAAGAAAACTGCCCCTATGACGCGGAGAAAATTTACATTTCCAATCGCGCGACCGGCATCGCCCACGGCGGCACCTATCCGTGCGAAGTGCTTGTCACCGAGCCGACGGTTGAGCGCGTGTACGACGCGATCAAAACGGGCCCCTACGGTCGCTGTGTCTATCATTGCGACAACACCTCTGTCGATCATCAAACGATCAACATGGAATTCGAAGACGGCTTGACGGGTGTGTTCACCATGTCGGGTCTGACCGAATGCCCGCGCCGTCAAATCAAGCTGTGCGGCACGATGGGTCAAATCGACGCCGATATGGACACCGGTCTCATCACTGTCATTCCCCACGGCAAAGACGCCTACACGATCGATGTGCATGATCTGACCGACGACTTTGACGGTCACGGCGGCGGCGACCACCTCATGATGAGCGGTTTGTTCGATGCGATCGAAGGCATCGACAAAGACCTCAAGACCGACATCAACCTGTCTGTCGAAAGCCATTTGATGGCGTTCGCGGCGGAAGAATCGCGCCTGAACGGCGGCAAGGTCATCGAGTTATGAGCAAATTTTCGGTAAGCGTGTTTACCGAATCCTGCAAAGGCCTGCCGACGGAGCAGGCCTTTGCCCTTTTCAAGGATCTCGGTATCACACAAGTGGAACTCGGTGCGGGCGGCGATGTCGACACCGCACACCTGAATCCCGCGGCACTTCTTCGCCCGGGCGCGGCAATGGGCAATTTCCGCGAATTGCTCGCCGCACACGACTTGAGCGTCAGCGCGCTTGTCCTCGCGACCAATCCGCTCCACCCCGACAAAGCGATTGCCGCCGCGGCGCATCAAACGTTTTTGGATACCTGCCGCCTCGCGTCGGCGCTCGGCACAGACACGATCGTGTTGTATTCGGGTTGCCCAGGTGATTGCGCCTCGTCCAAACACCCGAATTTTATCAGTTCGCTGTGGCGCGACGAAGATCGCGCGGTGCTCGGCTGGCAATGGGATCGCGTGCTGATTCCTTACTGGAAATCCGCCGCCGCGATTGCCGCGTCCTACGGCATCCGCCGTTTGGCGTTCGACATGCGCATCGGCAACATGATCCACAATCCTCACACGCTCTTGCGATTCCGCGAGGAAGTGGGAAGTACCGTCGGTGCCGCGATCGATCCCGCACATTTGATCGCGCAAGGCATCGACCCCGCCGCGTCCGTTCAAGCACTCGGCAACGCCGTGTTTCATGTGCGTGCGAGCGATCTGCTTCTCGACCACGACCGACGCGCCGTCGGCGGCGTGCTGGAAACCGATCCCGAACAGTCGCCGTTCCTTTGCCGCGCCGTCGGCAACGGTCACGACGCAGAGTATTGGAAAACCGTTGTCCGCACTCTGCAAGGAGTCGGCTATGATCGCTGTGTCTCGGTGCGATACGAGGACGATCTCGTTCCCGCCGAGAACGGCTTGTCTCTCGCCGTGAAAGCGGTAAAGGCTGTTTTATAAAAAAGGAGGTTTCAATTATGTTCAAAACCATCACCAAAGTACTCACTGTTGCGCTTGCTACGGCGACACTCACATTGATCTTCTCGTCTTGCGGTTGCAAACACGAATGGATCGACGCGACTTGTACCACTCCCAAAACCTGTTCGCTGTGTCAAGAAATTGAAGGTGAAGCCAACGGACACAACTGGTTAGACGCGACATGCACGGCGGCGAAATCCTGCAAAAACTGCGACACCACCGAAGGGGAAGCCCTCGGACACGATTGGCTGGAAGCCACGACCGAAGACCCCATCACCTGCTCGCGTTGCAAGGTGACCGAAGGCACGCGCCTCATCACCGATCCGCGTTTCACGACCGCCTCCACCAAAGAATTTTACGGCAAATGGCAATGTGAAACGATTCTCCCGAGCGAATATTTGGAGGAACTCGGAATCGCCGGCGCGGAGCTTCCCGTAACGGTTCTGCTGGAGTTCACCAACGTGGGCGATATGAAGGTCCGCATCGAATTCGAAAATGTCAACGATATTCTGAACATTATCGCAGATTACAGTCGCACGCTCATTTACAACGAATTCACCGCGATGGGAATCAGCGAAGAGCAAGCCGATGAAGCGATGCTCAGTGTGTACGGCATGACAATCGACGAATATATTGATCAAACCCTCGATTCCTTCGATTTAGACTTTGTTTTAGATCAATTCAAAACCGACGAAGTGTACTACGTTGGACAAAACGGCATTTACTCCGCCGACAGCTGGTATGGTGAGTTTGAGCCGAGCGAATACACTTTTGAAGGCGATACTCTTACAATCGATGAACTCAAAATGATTGAGGACAGCGAGCCTCTCGTTTTCACCAAAGTGAAATAAAAGGAGGCTGTTTACGTGAAACTCATCCGTGTATGCTTATGTCTCATGTCAGTAATCAGCGTTATGCTGTGTTCGGCTTGCTCAAGCAATCAAACGGACAACACCGAGCTGATTGACCGCGGCACTGAGCTTGTGAAGCTCATGCAAGAACTGGCGCAAAGCGACTATGTCAACCAAACGACGACCTCTTCCGATTTGTTGTCGCAGTTCGACCCGATCATAAACGGCAACTACAACACCCCTCTTGCGGTATATCGCATCCGCGTCGGAGAAGAATTTTGGTCGATCGTACTCGGCGAAACAGACTTTGACAAGATGTCCGCCGATCTGCAAGACGCCATGCACAACAAAATGTTTGCTTCTGTTGCGTCCGTTGTGAACAGCCGTATGGGTTCAAACGCCATTGCCGCCGCGGCGCTTTGCACGGCACAGGACATTTTTACGGACCCCACGATCGACGAAACCACATTGTGTCTTTTCGTTTACGAAAACGTCCCTGCGGCAATGATTTGCTTTACGGTGGGCGACGACCACGCGGTGGTTGCGAACGGCACGTTTATTTTCGACGACAAGCTTCAAACCACCGACATCGCCACGATCGAATCGCAACTGCTGTACGCCGACGCACAAGTCGAAAAAATCCAATAATTCAAAATCCCCCGCTGTGGTACAGCGGGGGATTTTCGTGTTTCGAACTTATTTCTCGTTGAAATCGACCCAATCCTTGTTTTCCGCGACACAAAAATCGCTCGGGATGGCGATGCCCGTTTTCGGCTGACGCGACGACGTGTCGGAGATAGCTTGCGTTTCAAATGTGCCTTTGATGTCACCCCATATCACATCGGCAACATCCGTCGTTTTCTTTTCGGGAACGGGAAGTGCGTGCTTTCGTTTGTCATACATGATGTTCTCTCCTCTCTTGCCCAAAAAAATAAATACTCCCAAAGGCAAATACCTTTGGGAGTATTGTTCTCTTATGTGCGAAAATTATTCCTCGTCATCGACCACAATGTCAATGCTGGCTTTTGCCATTGCCGCCGTCATGCGGGGCGCATCGTTGATGGGGATTTCGACGGGTGCTTTCGCGGCAGGCGGATTCTTTTGCTTGGCCGCTTCTTGTTTTTCCTTCATCTTTGCGCGAAGCAGTTCTTCCACCTCCGCCATGATGTCGGGGTTGTTCTTGAAATATTCTTTGGCGTTGTCGCGACCTTGACCGATGCGCGCCTCGTTATAAGAGAACCACGCACCCGCTTTTTGCACGATACCGAATTCGACCGCCAAGTCGAGCAATTCGCCCTCGCGGGAAATGCCTTCGCCGTACATGATGTCAAATTCAACCTCTTTGAAAGGCGGCGCGACCTTATTCTTCACGACGCGCACGCGAGTGTGCGAGCCGACGGGATTGCCCGCCACTTTCAAGGTTTCGGTGCGGCGCACATCCAGACGCACGGACGCATAATATTTCAGCGCGTTGCCGCCTGCGGTGACTTCGGGGTTGCCGTACACGACGCCGACCTTTTGACGGAGCTGGTTGATGAACAGCGCGATGCAGTTTGAGCGCGACACAACGCCCGCCAATTTACGCATCGCTTGCGACATCAAGCGCGCTTGCAAGCCGACGTGACTGTCGCCCATTTCGCCTTCGATTTCCGCACGCGGAACGAGCGCGGCAACCGAGTCGACAACGACGATGTCGAGTGCGCCCGAACGAATGAGCGCTTCGGCAATTTCGAGTGCTTGCTCACCGGTATCGGGTTGCGACACCAAAAGGGCATCCACATCCACACCCAACGCACGCGCATACACAGGGTCGAGCGCGTGTTCGACGTCGATGAACGCCGCTTCGCCGCCCGCTTTTTGCGCTTCCGCGACCGCGTGAAGTGCCAACGTCGTTTTACCCGAGGCTTCGGGACCGTAAACCTCAATGATACGGCCGCGGGGCAAACCGCCGATGCCCAGAGCCAGATCAAGACCGATCGAACCCGTCGGGATGCTTTCCACAGTCATGCCGACGTTTTGTCCCAAACGCATGACAGCGCCTTTGCCGTAATTCTTTTCAATTTGTTGAAGTGCCATTTCGAGAGCTTTTTGCTTATCCTCTGCTCTGGCACCGGTCATTTTCTTATCGTCCTTCACTTTTGCCATAATGCGATCCCGTCCTTTCATGAACTGACCCCATTATAAAACACATCGTTCCCAAAAGTCAATAGTTTTCGTTAAAAAATCGAACATATATTCGTTTTTATTTTTCGCCAATGCCAAAAAACGGCTCTGGAAAGCCATTTTGAATACTTTTTTATGTTTGAATTTTTATCAAACAAACACCCTTTTTACACCCATTTTGACAACATCAGCCCCATCGCAACACCGCTTGCGCCGCCGCCGAACACGCAAAGCGACGTGTGCATCCATCGGCGAAGCCGCGCGCGCCGCAACCCTGTATACGGTTTGGCGCGTGCCACCAGTGCTTTCCCGCGACGCTCTGCTTCTTCCTCGGACGCAAACGGCGCGCATGACGCGCGCACAAACAACAGCGCTCGTTCGAAATAGGGATCGTCGGTTTGACGAATCTCGATGATTTGATGATGTACACCTTTAAGCATGGCATCCCCTCCTTGGTCTTGAGTGTGCCGCAATCGGACGGTTTATAATCGTCGTCAAGATGAGAAATGGTGCGCTTTGTTTATCTAAACTGCTGTGTTATTCGGTTGCTCCTTAATCAATATTCCGCCACACAAAAACAGGTTACAGCTTTGTAATTTACAATTTGTATAGTTCAAAACGTGTGAATAAAAGTGGAAAACTCGGTGGAAAATGTGATAAAAGCATGGTATAATCCCACTTTTCCCCCGTGGATAACTTTTGGAAAACCTGATTTTGTGAAGTTTTTCACATCTTTTAGCTACACCTTGTTAATCATCTTTTTCGTTTTTCGACAAACAGCAAACGCGGTGTGTCCTCCAATCAAGGACACACCGCGTTGGTCATGATTTGCGTCGTTTTCCACCGCACATTCTGCGCGATGAGTCGCTTCATTTTTACGGTTCGCGACCGCACAGCCACGCGATCGAACGTTCAACGGAATCGCGCGAGTTGCCCCAATCCGCGTTCTCATCACTGCTGTTGCGATAGTCA
This sequence comes from Acutalibacteraceae bacterium, assembly GCA_045637645.1. Classification (GTDB taxonomy): domain Bacteria; phylum Bacillota; class Clostridia; order Oscillospirales; family Acutalibacteraceae; genus RGIG1959. The sequence continues at coordinate 45,607 of JAZTZV010000018.1, forward strand.
AACATCTTGCAGAAATGCGACACATCGCCGCGCAATTCTTCAAGTTGCTTGCGACACAGCGTCGAGCAGGATTTTTGAAAATCACCGACATACTTCTTACTCATGTTCTTTTCGGCGACTTGCGCCAAAAGCGTAAAGTGCGGCAGGCACAAATATTCCTGCTCCTCAAACGAGGTGCGAAAATCGCGCTCCTGCTCCCACAAACGGCACACCGTCGCCAGCAAACGCACCATCGCCCAATCCACTCGCTCGCACACAAAGCACGAATCCGTCACATTGGCGGCGCCGGACGCTTGACGTTTCGCGCTTTTGCCGACGATCGGCAAACCTCGAAACACCTGCTTTTCCACTTCGGCAAGGCGGCTTTCCATCATCAGCGCCACAGGAAGCGCCGCACGCTTTTTCAAAATCTGGCGGTAATGCGTCAGACAAAAGCCTTTCTCGTTCGTCTCCATGCGTACATCAGGCTCCATCATCGCCGCACCTGTGATGTAATCCGTCACGCGCGTTTCAAGCAAATCGCGCATGCGACAAATCGGGCATCCGTCATGCTCGTCAAATATGTCGGTTACGGGAATACTGGTGATATCTTCACGCATATCATCACGTCCTTTTTCACATTATAGGTATATTGTAGCAAATCCACGCAAAATAATCAATAGCAAGCGATTGACAAGGCCGCGCGTGTATGTTAAAATCGTAACAGACTATTAGTGGGCGTATGCCCCGAATAAAAAGGAGAGATATCATCATGTTAGTTTCCGCAAAAGACATGCTGCAAAAAGCAAAGGCGGGCAAATATGCCGTCGGCCAATTCAACATCAACAACCTTGAGTGGACCAAGGCGATCCTGCTCACCGCAGAAGAGCTCAAGTCCCCCGTCATCCTCGGCGTTTCCGAAGGTGCCGGTAAGTATATGTGCGGCTACACCACCATCGTGGGTATGGTCAATGGTATGATCAACGAGCTCGGCATCACCGTGCCCGTGGCTCTGCACCTCGACCACGGCTCCTACGAAGGCGCGAAGAAGTGCATCGAGGCGGGCTTCTCCTCGGTCATGTTCGACGGCTCGCACTATCCGATCGACGAGAACATCGCCAAGACGAAAGAACTCGTCGCGACGGCTGACGCGCTGGGCATCTCCGTGGAAGCGGAAGTCGGCGCCATCGGCGGCGAAGAAGACGGCGTTGTCGGCAACGGCGAAGTCGCGGATCCCGACGAGTGCAAGATGATCGCTGACCTCGGCGTGTCCATGCTTGCTGCGGGCATCGGCAACATCCACGGCAAATACCCCGAGAACTGGGCGGGCCTCAACTTCGACGTCCTCGCAAAGATCAGCGAGCTGACCGTTGATATGCCCCTCGTGCTCCACGGCGGCACCGGCATCCCCGCCGACATGATCCAAAAGGCGATCTCGCTGGGCGTGTCCAAGATCAACGTCAACACCGAGTGCCAACTCGCGTTTGCGGACGCCACCAGAAAGTACGTCGAGGCGGGCAAGGATCTCGAAGGCAAAGGCTTCGATCCCCGCAAGCTCCTCGCTCCCGGCTACGAAGCGATTAAAGCGACCGTCAAAGAGAAGATGGAACTCTTCGGCTCTGTCGGCAAGGCTTAAGTTTTACAAAACCACAAAACGCCCCGCGAATCTCCGTGATTCGCGGGGCGTTCTTTTTATACCATAGCGGTGTTCACCAAGTCAAGTCTCACCATTAAACACAAATCTTCTCCTGTGAATATCACATATTTCGATGTGTCGATCCCAATCAACTCAAACCACTCGCCGTCTCCCGCTTGGAACAGAATGACATTCGGAACACGATGGGGACTCATTTCATAATACAACTTGGTTTTGGCGATGAACGCGTCGGGAGAATTCGCTTTGGAATATCCCCACGTCGAAAACGCACCGACGTTTAACTCCCGATCCAGATACACAATCGGATCGCACAGCAGCGTCATAAACATGATCTCATCCTTGCGCGTCATATCCACATACGCAAAAAGCGATTCGATCGTATCGTAACGCGTCTCATACTGGCTTTTATGCCAATCGCTTGTTTTCAAGCCTTTGGCGGCACCGCGGTCAACCGTTGTTGTGATATTGTAAAGCGGCGAATCGAAATACTGCCGCTCAATTTTCAACGACACCTGCAACGCGATTTGGCACACAAACAACGTCGCAACACCGAGAATCGCGACAACTTTATACCACGCAAGGTGTTTGCCGCAACGCGCCGCCGCATCGGCGATCCACTCTTTTGCAAATCGCTCGATCCACAAAATCGACGCCACGCCACTGATTGCAAACCCCATGCCGATGGCCTTCAAGCCCGTGTCGGATGACGCATAAAACACCATCGACAACAGCACACCGAACGCATAAAACACCGTCAACACACGCTTATGTTTGGTCGGCGCTTTGAGCAACAGCATCGTCGGCAAACCGAGAAGCGCCAGCGGAATCATTTGATAGTTAAACTGATATTGTCCGCACGCCACCTGCAGATACAGAAGCTCCAGCAAAAACATAAACGCATTCACGCTGAACAGCAATGTGCGCCATCCAAACGACTGCTTGATGCGCGGAACCAGACTCAACGCACTCGTCACAAACAGCGTTGCAAAATAGAACGGCCATTGATTGACGATGCGGTCAAGATATTGTGACAGCTTGTCGGGTGCCTGCCCGACGCGTTTGCTGTTTGCAAACATATTGGGCAGTTTTTCGAAAAATTCCGCAACGGAATATTGATTCCACAGAAAGCGCCAAGCGTACAGAATAAGTACGCCCGCGCAAATACCCGCACTGATGAGCATCACACGCATCAACCATCGGCTGCGCTTGTTACGCTTAACATACCAATACACCGTCGCCGCGATCAGCGCCACCGCGTACACAACAGCCATATACGGAATCGCGATCACCGTGACGATCAACAACGCCGAGAATATCAGCGCAAACGGCACACTCTTGATTGGTCGCACATTCAAATGATAATAAAACAAGCAGGCGATCAGCACACTTCCCATCAATCCGAACGACGTGTAGGAAAGAAGCATCTGATCGAGCGGCGAAAACAGCAACAAATACGCAAACGCGACGATCGCGCACCGATGCCGCTTGCAAAGGACGGCATACACCGTCGTGCAGGTAAATGCCCACAGCACGCAATACACATGCCGAAATGTCAGCAAAATGCCGTCCACCGAACCGAACAGCGCGATGTAGATCCGATAAAACGGTAACAGGAGGACACCGACATTTTGTGCCAAGTTCCATTCGTCGATGAACAAACTGTCGCCCGCATGTAGCCGTTGCGCCAAGCTGACCAAAAACGGCTCATCGTCAAACGAATAGCCGTACGATGCGCGCCACCAAAGCAACGCCACCGCCGCCACAAACAGCAACGGCAATCGCACGTGTTTCCAAGACATTTTCACGGCGTCATTCCTCCTCCCCACCATACTAAAATCGGGTTTATTGTATCATACCGCCGCGCTTTTGTAAAGGAAGCATCTCCCACCCTTTCAAGAATTTGCATATTCCTATTTGTATTTTTTGTCGCGGGGTTGCATTTTTCGCCGTTTTCTCATATAATAGAGGAGTATTGACGAAAGGTGTGAACACACATTCATGAAACATTGGTTGAAACGAACATGGGCCGAGATCGATCTCGATCGCCTGCAAGAAAATTTTCGTCGCATTAAAACTGCCGCCGACGGCAGTCTTGTCATGGCGGTCGTGAAAGCCGACGCCTACGGCCACGGTGCCGTCATGGCGGCGCGCACGCTTTGCCAAGCGGGTGCTGACTGGCTGGCGGTCTCCAACCTGGACGAGGCGATGCAACTGCGAAACGCCGGTCTGTCCTGCCCCATGCTGATCTTATCCTATACCCCGCCCGAAGAGGTCGCGCTGTTACACGAACACCGCATCACCCAAACCGTCGTCTCCACGTCGCACGCACAAGCGTTATCAAACGCCGCGCTCGAAGCAGGCGTAACGCTCGACGTGCATTTGAAAGTCGACACCGGTATGTCACGCGTCGGCTTCTTCTGCCGCAAAGGCGAATTGCCCGTCGACGAGATCGCGGCAGTGTGCGCGTTGCCCGCGCTCAACCCGAGCGGCATTTTCACGCATTTTGCCGTCGCGGACGAACCGCAGGGCGACGCATTCACGCGCGAACAATTTGCCTGCTTCACCGACACGGTTGCCGCCCTCGAAGCGCGCGGCATCACCTTTGCGCTTCGCCATTGCTGCAACAGCGCGGCAACCCTGCGCTACCCCGACATGCACCTCGACATGGTGCGCCCGGGTCTTATTTTGTACGGACTCTACCCCGACGAATGGATGCGTCAATTCTTGGAGCTGACACCCGTCATGTCGCTTCGTACGCACGTTTCCCACGTCAAAACCGTCCCCGCCGACACCACCGTCAGCTACGGACGTCAATACACCACAAGCGACGACGAAACACTCGCGACGGTGCCCATCGGTTATGCTGACGGCTACACCCGTCGTGCACAGGACCGCGCACACATGCTTGTGCGCGGCAAGGAAGCTCCCGTGCGCGGACGCATCTGCATGGATCAATGCATGCTCGATGTCACCGGCATCGACAACGTACAAGCCGGCACGCTTGTCACCGCCTTCGGCAACGACGGCGAGGCATGCCTGCCCGTCGAAACCTATGCCGCATGGTCGGATACGATCAATTACGAGATCGTGTGCGCGGTCGGCAAGCGCGTACCGCGTTTGTTCCTTGAGCAAGGAGAACCGATTTTCCTGCAAGACGGATTGAGGTGAACAACATGACACAACCGTATGTCAAAACCGCCGTCCGCCGCGATTTGTGCATCGATTCGCTCATCTCCGTGCACTATTTCGAATATTCCAAGGACTATCGCTTCGCAGGCGAAGCCCATCCGTTTTGGGAACTGGTGTATGTCGACAAGGGTGAAGTCGATGCCGTTGCGGACGACGCCACGCATCATTTGCAGCAAGGTGAAGTCGGAGGCCA
>JAZTZV010000019.1:0-1909 GCA_045637645.1 Acutalibacteraceae bacterium
GGACAAAGGCCCTGTCATGCTCATCGATTCGGGCGCGAACGTCGATTGCCGTCCGTCGATGCTGCGTTGCTTCGGACAAATGGGCAGCATTTATATGACCGACGTGATCGGCGGCGGAAAGCCCGCGCGCGTCGGCTTGCTGAACGTCGGCACCGAAGAAACCAAAGGCGGCGACCTGCAACTCAAAACCTACGAACTCCTTAAAAACAGCGACATGAACTTCATCGGCAACATCGAAGCGCGTCAAGTGCCTTACGGCGACGCGGATGTGGTGGTGGCGGACGGTTTCTCGGGCAACGTGCTCCTGAAATCGATGGAAGGCACCGCCGAAGTGCTGATGAAGAACATCAAAAAAGCGTTCACCGCCAATTTGCTGACGAAGATCGGCGCGTTGTTTGTCAAAGGTCAAGTCGGCGAGATCAAAAAGAGTTTTTCGACCGAAGAGGTCGGCGGCGCGCCGCTTCTCGGCGTGAAAAAGCCCGTCATCAAAGCGCACGGCAACGCCAAGGCGCTCGCGGTGAAAAATGCGATCCGTGTCGCGGCGGAATTTGCCGCGGCGAATGTTGTGGATAAGATCGAAGCGGCGGTGGCGGCGAATGCGGACGAGGAGGAAGAGGCATGACCGTGATCGAACGGACACGCGAATTCCTTTGCGAACGTTGCGGATGTTTCTATGAAGACGTCGAACTCGCCGCGAGTTTCGATGAATTGAATGTGGCGGATTTCGAGCGCGAGGAACTGGCGTTCCAGTTGACCGAGCGCTTCGGCGTGGAGATCCCGAGTGACGAGCTGTTTGCATTCGAAACGCTCGAAGATCTCGTCGGATATATCGAAGACCGCCTTTGAGATTTGTGAGTAAACAGACAAGGATTGACGGTATGAAACAGTTGATGTCCCGCTTGGGATATACGTTTAACGACGGCACGTTGCTGGAACAGGCGTTGACACATTCGTCCTACGCCAACGAAGGCAACCGCCGCGTACAAAATAACGAACGCCTTGAATTTTTGGGCGACTCGGTGCTCGGCATGATCGCGGCGAACCACCTGTTCGAAAATGATCAAAGCCGCGAGGGTGAGCTGACGAAACTGCGCGCGTCGATCGTGTGTGAGCAAGCGCTCAGTTCCTATTCCCGCGAACTGGGGATCGGCGAGTATCTGCGCCTCGGAAAAGGCGAGCGCATGAGCGGCGGTCAAGACCGCCCGTCGATTTTGGCGGATGCGTTTGAGGCGATCCTCGCCGCGATTTATCTCGACGGCGGCATGGAGGCTGCGCGCGCGTTTGTGATGCCGTTTCTTCTCAAAGAGATCGCGTCGCAAAAACGTCGCCATTTCAAGGATTACAAAACGCAGTTGCAGGAAATCGTGCAACAAACCCCCGAGGAGCATGTGGAATATGTTCCGGCGGGCGAAAGCGGCCCCGATCACAACAAACGCTTCACGGTGGAAGTCCACCTCAACAGCAACGTGATCGGCAAGGGCACGGGCAAAAGCAAAAAAGAAGCCGAGCAGCTTGCCGCCAAGGAAGCGCTCAAACTGATGGGCTATGATGACTGATACGCATGCGAATGTCGCGCTGTTCGTGCCGCATCTCGGCTGTCCGCACGATTGTCTCTTTTGCGATCAACGCACCATTGCGGGTGTGCGCGCTCCGATGACCCCCGTCGATGTGACGGCGGCGTGCGAGCGTGCGCTGGCGACTCTGCGCGACGGCGTGACGGCGCAAATCGCCTTCTTCGGCGGCAGTTTCACCGCCATCGATCGCCGCGAGATGATCGCGCTTTTGGAAGCGGCGCAACCGTTTTTGAAAAGCGGTCGCTTCGACGGGATCCGCGTGTCGACGCGCCCCGACGCGATCGACGACGAGGTGCTGACGCTGTTGAAATCGTACGGTGTGACGGCGATCGAAC
>JAZTZV010000020.1:0-18643 GCA_045637645.1 Acutalibacteraceae bacterium
ATGCACGGTTTCAAACAATCTTTGGAATTAACGGTGCCGCCGTTGTCGGTGCTGTATATTCAGCTTGAAAAAGAAAAAAGGCCGCCGCTTCGAAAGAAAGCGACGACAAGCAAGCCCAAAAACCGAAAGGAGAAATGATAAATTATGTTTCGTAAACAGGAATGTGTGGCCATGCTGCTTGCGGGCGGACAAGGCAGTCGTCTTTACGCGCTGACCAGCAACATCGCCAAACCCGCCGTGCCTTACGGCGGCAAGTATCGTATCATTGATTTCCCGCTCTCCAACTGCATCAACTCGGGTATTGAGACGGTCGGCGTGCTGACGCAATATCAACCGCTCGAGCTCAACGAGTACATCGGTTCGGGTATGCCGTGGGATCTTGACCGCAGCGGTGCGGGCGTGCACGTGTTGCCGCCGTATCAGCGCAATAAAGGTGCCGATTGGTACAAAGGCACCGCCAACGCGATCTATCAAAACATCGCATTCATCGAGCGTTATGATCCTGAGTATGTGCTTGTCCTTTCGGGCGACCACATCTACAAAATGGACTATTCCAAGATGATTGAAGCGCACCGCGCCAACAACGCGGATTGCACCATCGCGGTCATCGAGGTAGAGATGGAAGAGGCGAGCCGCTTCGGCATCCTCAACTGCAACCCCGACGACTCGATCTATGAGTTTGACGAGAAACCCGCTGTGCCGAAGAGCAATCTTGCGTCGATGGGTATCTACGTTTTCAACTGGAAGAAGATGAGAAAATATCTCATCGAGGATGAAGCCAACGAGGCGTCCGAAAACGATTTCGGTAAAAACGTGTTGCCCGCGATGCTGAATGCCGGCGAGCGTATGTTTGCCTATCGCTTCGAAGGCTACTGGAAGGATGTCGGTACCATCGACAGCTTGTGGGAAGCCAACATGGACATCCTCAATCCGAAAGTGCCGCTCGATCTCTCCGATCGCGAATGGCGCATCTATTCCCGCAACGCGGGTCTGCCGCCGCATTACATCGCGGATGGCGCGAAAGTGCAAAACAGCTCCATCTCCGAAGGCTGCAACGTACACGGCGAAGTGGAGTTCTCGGTGTTGTTCCCCGGCGTTACTGTTGACGAAGGCGCGGTGATCTACGATTCGATCCTGATGCCCGGCGCGCATGTCGGCAAGAATGCCCGCGTGCAATATGCCATCGTCGCCGAAAACGTCGAAATCGGCGAGGGTGCGGTTGTCGGCGAACGCCCCGAAGACATGGCTGACACCAAAGACTGGGGTGTCGCGGTCGTTGCCAAAGACGTCAAAGTGTATCCCGGTGCCACGGTCAAGGCAAAAGCCATGATCGATGCCGATGTGAAAGGAGATGAGTGATCATGCGTAAAACCAATGTTCTCGGCTTGATCTTCCCGAATATGCATGAGGAGGCGCTTCGTGACCTCACCTCGGTTCGTGCGCTTGGCTCGGTGCCGTTCGCGGGACGGTATCGTCTGATTGACTTCACCCTTTCCAATATGGTCAACGCGGGCGTTGCCAAAGTCGGCGTCGTCACCAAAAGCAACTACCAATCCTTGATGGACCACCTCGGCTCCGGTAAAGCGTGGGACTTGTCCCGCAAAAACGACGGCTTGTACATCCTGCCGCCCTACGGCGCGACGGATGAGAGCTATTCCGGCCGTGTGGCAAGTCTTGCGGGTATGGAGGCGTTTTTCTCCAACTCGAAAGAAGAGTATGTTGTGATGTCCGACTGTCATGTCGTGGCGAACATCGATTACAGCGCGCTCATCAAAACGCACATTGCGTCGGGTGCCGATATCACCGTCGGTTATATCAAAGGTGATCTGCCCCGCATGAACAATACGATGACGATCCAAGTGGACGGCACCAATCGCATCACCGATATCGCGATCGTGGATCGCCCCGAAGGCGTCGGACAGTTCGGCATCGGTCTGTATGTGATTCGCAAAGATTTGCTGTTCTCGCTTGTGAAAACGGCTGTCAGCCGCAATCATATGCATTTCGAGCGTGACATTCTGCAACGCTACGTGGAAGAGTTGAGCATTCTCGGCTATGAAGTGACCGAGCAAGCGCATGTCATTTCGTCGCTTGCGAGCTTCTACGCTGCCAACATGGCGATGCTCGATACGCAAAAGCGCGAAGCGCTCTTCCGTTCCGATCGTCAAATTTACACCAAAGTGCGTGATTGCTGTCCCGCGATGTACGGCCTCAACTCGAGCGTTTCCAATTCGCTTGTTGCGGACGGATCGCAAATCGACGGCACGGTCAAAAACTCCGTCATTTTCCGCAACGTCACCGTCGCGGAGGGTGCAGTTCTTGAGAATTGCATCGTGATGCAAGGTGCGATCGTGTTCGGCGGCACCAACCTTGACAGCGTGATCCTCGACAAGAACGTGATCGTCAAAGATCAACGTTCTCTCAAAGGCTTTGAAAGCTTCCCGATCTTCATCGAGAAAAACGCGATCGTGTAAGACAAAGGAGTTTGTGTTATGAAAGTTTTGTATACTGCCAGCGAAGCGTTGCCTTTCATCGCGTCGGGCGGTTTGGCAGATGTGGCGGGCTCGCTTCCGCGCGCGATGCGTCAACGCTTGATCGGTTGCCGTGTGGTTATCCCGCTGTATGAAAGCGTTCCGCAACAGCTTCGTGAAAAGATGACGTTTTTGTTCAGCACCTCCGTGCCGGTGGCGTGGCGCCGCCAATATTGCGGCGTGTTCGAGGCAAAGGTCGACGGCGTGATCTATTATTTGATCGACAACCAATACTACTTCAAGCGCGAAGGTCTCTACGGACACTATGACGATGCGGAACGCTTTGCGTTCTTCTCCCGTGCGGTGCTCGAGATCCTCAAGCACATTGATTTCAAACCCGACGTGCTTCATGCCAACGACTGGCAAACCGCGCTTGTCCCCGTGTATTACAACCTGTTCTACGCGAACCAACCCGGTTATGAGAACATCAAAACCGTGTTCACCATCCATAACATCCAATACCAAGGTCAGTACACGATGGAGATTTTGGAAGATGTGTTCGGTTTGCCGCGCTGGGCGTCCTCGCTTGTCGAGCAGGACGGCGACATCAACCTGATGAAAGGCGCGATCGAATCCGCTCACCGCGTGACGACCGTTTCGCCGACCTATGCGCAGGAGATTTTGGATCCGTGGTTCTCGCACCATATGGACAGCATTTTGAAAGCGCGTCAATGGAAGCTGTCGGGCATCCTCAACGGCATCGATACTGTCGGCTACGATCCTGCGACCGATCCGAATGTCTACGAAAATTACAGTGTGGAAGACATGGCGGGCAAAGCGGCGAACAAGAAAGCTCTCCAAGAGCGTTTGTTCTTGCCTGTGCGTGACGATGTACCGATGATCTCGATGGTCACGCGTTTGGTGTCGCATAAGGGCCTTGACCTTGTGCAATACGTCATGAACCGCTTGCTCCAAGAGGACGTGCAAATGGTCGTTCTCGGATCGGGCGACTGGGTCTATGAAAACTTCTTCCGCGAGATGCAAGCGGCGTATCCCGACAAATTCTGCTATTGCTCGGGCTTTGTGCCGGAACTCGCTCGCAAGATCTATGCAGGCTCGGACATCTTCTTGATGCCTTCGAAGAGCGAGCCTTGCGGCTTGTCGCAAATGGTTGCCAGCCGTTACGGCACGCTGCCGATCGTCCGTGCGACGGGTGGCTTGAAGGACAGCATCATTGACTGTGGTGACGAGGGCGGCTTCGGCTTCACCTTCCAATCTTACAACGCCGACGATATGTACAACGCCATTTGCCGTGCACTCGGCGCGTATGCCAACAAAAACGATTGGCCGATTTTGGTCAAACGTGCGATGGAGACCGACTTCAGCTGGGGTCGCTCCGCCAACGAGTACATTCGCATGTACCGCGCGTTGCTCAAAGGTTAAAAACCAAAAAGACGATCGTTGTGCTTGCAACGATCGTCTTTTTATTATATAATAAAATTCAGTATATGTTCTTCGGTTTGTCACCTACTTGTCACACGATGCATATATCATACAAGAAAAAGGGGGGAGTGCCGTGGCGAAAGGCTTGACGTTTCAGCGTTCCGAGAAGAAATATCTGCTTTCAACCGCACAATACACGGCGCTTCGAGCGGTGCTTGACGAGCATCTCGTCCCCGATAAATACAAGCAATACACGGTGTGCAACCTCTATTTTGACACCGAGCACAACGACCTCATTCGCCGCTCCATCGAAAAACCGCTTTACAAAGAGAAAATGCGCCTGCGGTCTTACGGTGCGGTCGAAGAGGATGATAAGGTCTTTTTGGAAATCAAAAAGAAATACAAAGGCGTTGTCTACAAACGACGTATCGTGCTTCCTTACAAGGAGGCTAAGGCATATTTGCACGATGGCATCCCACCGTCCGAAACAGGACAGATTTTTCGCGAGATCGATTATTTTATCAAGTTCTACAATGCCGCCCCGAAGCTATACTTATCGTATGACCGCATTGCTCTTGGCGGTATCGGCGAGGAAAAAGGACTCCGCGTGACGTTCGATCGCAACATTCAAAGTCGCACAACGGATCTCGATTTATCCGTGCCGCCGAGCGGGGAACAATTGCTCCCGCCCGAACAATGGCTGATGGAACTCAAAGTCCCCGGGGCGATGCCTCTATGGCTGTCGGATGCGCTGACGACGCTCGGCATTTATCCGACGTCATTTTCAAAATACGGCCGTGTGTATTCGCGAGATCATTTGCGGCAGAACCAAAAGGAGAAAGAACTATGTTTAACAGCGTATTAAATTTCGATCCCGTCACCGGTAATGTGACAAATATGACCGACACGCAATTGTTTTTAACCATCGGTGCGTCGCTGTTGCTTGGATTGGTCGTGGCGGTCAGCTATTGGCTTGGCGGTCGCGTTTCGAAGCCGCTTGCCGTGTCGCTTTTGGTGCTTCCCGTCATTGTACAAACCGTCATCATGATGGTCAACGGCAACGTCGGAGCGGGTGTTGCCGTGATGGGTGCATTCAGTCTGGTACGTTTTCGTTCTGTTCCGGGAAGCGCCCGTGAAATCAGTTACATTTTCCTTGCAATGTCGATCGGTTTGGCGACGGCGATGGGCTATCTTGCGTTTGCCGCGGTGATCGCGGTCGCGGTCGGTGCAGTGCTCGTCATCCTCAGTAAAGTTCCCGTCACATTCGGACAAAAACAGGAAAAACTCCTGCGCGTCGTGATGCCCGAAGATCTGGATTATAACGGCGTGTTTGACGATATTTTCAAGACCTACACCTCGTCGTGCACCGTCGATCGCGTCAAAACGACGAATCTCGGGAGCATGTTCGAAGTGAGTTATATCATCGTGTTGAAAGATGAAAAACAAGAAAAAGCCATGATTGATGATATTCGTTGCCGCAACGGCAATCTGACGATCGTCTGCTCGCGTTATAACGCCCCCAACGACCAGCTTTGAGAAAGAGGCCATATCTTATGCGAAAATTTACAACAGCACTGTTATGTAGCATAGCGGTGCTGTTGTGTTCTTGTTCGGCACTTGAATCTTCGCAAGGCGACGAAACAACGAGCACAACAGTTCCCACAACGCCGACTACACAAAGCCCCAAGTGGGAGGAGGACGACCTCGAAGGTGACTCCGAAGTGTTGCAAACGCGCATTACGCTCGCCGACAACAAAACATCTGTCAACGGCACAGGCGCCGACGTGAGCGGTAATGTCGTGACGGTGTCGAAAGCGGGCGTCTATCAATTGAGCGGTTCGCTCTCAGATGGGCAGATCTGCGTCGATTGTCCCGACGAGGGAACGGTGCAGTTGATTCTCAACGGCGTCTCGGTCAAGAGTCAAACGACCGCGCCGCTGTTTGTCAAAACATGCGATAAGGTGATCTTGACGCTCGCAGCTGATTCGCACAATGTGTTTGCGGACGGCGACGATTTTGTGTATGAAGACGTTGAAAACCAAGAACCGAGCGCAACTGTGTTTTCAAAATCCGATCTCACGATCAACGGCGACGGTTCTCTTGAAGTGACGGCGGTGTTCAACGACGGCATCGTCTCACGCGACGGACTCAAAATCGTCAACGGCACCATCGCGGTCAACGCCGCGGATGATGCGGTGATGGGGCGGGATTATGTTCTTGTCGGCGGCGGTGACATCACCTTGAACGCCGACGGCGACGGACTCAAAAGCACCAACGACAACGACGAATCCGTCGGTTATATCACCGTTGAAGGTGGCAAACTCACCGTCGTGAGCACCAAAGACGGCATCCAAGCGAAAAGTGCGCTGACGATTCAAAGCGGCGATGTCGCAATCACCGCAGGCGGTGGCAGTCAAAACGGCACCGCTAACACAGGCTTTGACTACGGCTGGGGCTATAACAGCGTTGACAACTCCTCGGACGGCAAAGGTCTCAAAGCCGGCACAATCTTGACGATTGCAGGCGGCATTGTTCAGGTGGATGCCGCGGATGATGCTCTTCACAGCAATCGCGCCATTGAAATCAACGGCGGTGAGATTGAAGCGGCGGCGGGTGACGACGGTTGCCACGCCGACGAGAGCTTGACGATTTCGAGCGGCACGCTTACGGTCACGAAAAGCTACGAAGGACTCGAAGCGGCGACCATCACCGTCAACGGCGGTGACGTGTCGGTCACGGCATCGGATGACGGTGTCAACGCCTCAAACGGCAACGGTGAAACAAGCGGTGATCGCGGCATGCAAAGCATGTTTGCAAGCGACGGGTCGAAGCTTTATATTCACGGCGGTGCGCTGTACATTGATGCCAAGGGCGACGGTTTGGATTCCAACGGCGACGTGGAAATGTCGGGCGGCAAGGTCTATGTGGTCGGTCCCTCGAGCGGCGGCAACGGCACGTTCGATTTCAACGGCAATTTCACCGTCACGGGCGGTACGCTTGTCGGCATCGGCAGCAGCGGCATGGCGGAAACGCCCACCTTCAACACGATGAACAGCATCATGTGGAACGGCTTTACGATGTATGACGCGGACGATTTGATCGTCGCGGCGGCAGACGGCACGGTGCTTGTCGAACTGGAAGCACTTCGCAACGCAAGTTGGCTGTACGTCACGTGTGCGGAGTTGATCACAGGCGAGGATGTGACCGTGCAATGCGGCACGCAGTCCAAAACCTTTACGATCGTCGAAGGCGGCAACACCGAAGGCTCTGTCGGCGGCTTTGGCGGCGGTTTCGGCAGCCCTCCCGATATGGGCGGCGGCATGGGACGCCCCGGCGGCTTCGGACGATAAATGCAAAAACGGATATCACCGCGGTGATATCCGTTTTTTTATAGCTTGCTTTTCGCTTTCAAACAGTATATACTATATTTATAACATATCGTGAAAAGAGGCGATCATTATGAAGAAAATGATGTCCCTGTGTTTGTGTGCGGCGATGCTCGCATCGTTTTTCGTGTTCCCGACGTCGGTGTCGGCGGCTGAAGCGGATTGCGTCGATTTGTTGCGCACGGGTTCGCTGTTCTGCACGGGTGCAACCGCGCAAATGAAGGACGGCGCGCTGGTGATCACGGCGACTGCCGCCGATCAAGAAGCGGCGTTGGCGCTGTCCAAAGGATCGAGTCTGACCACCAACGTGTATTGGGACGGCATCGTGCAATCGAATGTGCCGTTCGACATCGTGTTCCAGGATAAAACCCACAACAAGTGGATCTACGCCTCCGCCAACTTCTGTTATGCGTTTGAAAACAACAACGGCGCGTCCAATCCGTTGCCCGCGGGACGTCACGCGACCTCCTTCGATGTCACGGGTGCTTACACCTGGAACGGCAACGCTTTGCCTGCGGATGCCGCGATCAACTCCGTCACGTTTATTGCGCGTGCGGCGGGCACGATCGTGGTGGAACGTTGCGCGATGACCGATGGCAACGCCTTTTCGAAAACCTATCCCGATGCGGTGTATCAAACGGACGAATCGATGATCAAAGCGATTCCGCTCGCACACACCGTCGGCGATTTTTGCCAAAATGCTCGTCTGCAACTGGACACCTTCCGCACCTCGGTGAAAAAGCAAAACGGCTCGACCGCGCAAGACACAGCGTATATCGGCACGGGCGACATCATCACGATGAACAACGGCTCGCAAACGGTGACCTACACCGCCGTTGTGCGCGGCGATTTGGATGCGAGCGGCACCGCCACCACGACGGATGTGCGTTGGTTGTTGCGCGGATGTATGGATGCGTCCTCGCTCACCGAAGCTCAGCTTGCCGCGGGCGATATCCTGACCGATCAAATCACCAACACCAATGATGCGCGCTTGTTGCTGAAATCCTCGCTTGCGGCGGAATCGGCACAGTTCACGCAACAAAAGGTCGTGGAATCCGAAACCTTCGCGTCGCAATCGAAATATGCGAGCTTTTTGAATGCCTCGACGCGTGGCGCGTTGCTTGCAGGTTTGTCGCAGGATCTCGTTCCGCAAGGACTCGCCCAAAGCCACAAAACCGATCTTGTCTATATGTCGGCGTATTCTTCGTCGGGAGCGGGTTCGGCGATCTTGGTCTATGACGCGAACGGTCGTTTCTGCGCGGAATATCTGCTTTACAACAGCAACGGCTCGGCGTGTACGTCGCATCTCGGCGGTGTCGCGGTTACGGATACGACGCTCTTTGTGTCCTATGACGGCAACGGTGCTTATCGTGTGGCGGCGATTCCGATCGCCGATCTTGCGACGAGCGGCACGCAAAAAGTGGTGCTTAACACGCTGTACGAAGTGCCTGTTGCGACCAGCTTTTTGAGCTTCTATGACGGTTGGCTGTGGATGGGCAATTTCTATTTGCCGAGTTCCGGCTACGATTTGATGCGTATTCTCAACTACACCACCACCGTCAATGGCGAAGAATACGGTTGCTACATCGCAGGGTTTGATTTGAGCAAACTCGGTGACGCGCGCCTTACGCCTGCAAGCGGTCAAACGTACGCGACGCCCGATGTCGTGATGGCGGCGCCGCAAAAGGTGCAGGGTATGGCATACGACACCAAAACCAACACCGTGGTGTTGAGCCATTCGTGGGGTCGAAAGAACGATTCGTCGCTCGCGTTCTATACGGTTGATTTCAACGCCAAAGCGAACACAACAGTGACGCTGAACGGCAAAGCGGTGCCGTGCTATTTCTTGGCAGCGCCTGCTAAAACGGTGACGGCGCTTCCGATGGCGGAGGGCATCACTTTGAACGGCAACGGCGCGGTGAGTGTGTTGTTTGAATCGGGCGCGAACAAATACAGCGACGGCTTGCACCGCACGGATTATATTTGGTGCTATCGTTATTAAAAGATCCGTCAATAAAAAATTTACAATTGGACATGTTTACTTTTCGAAAAAACGTGCTATACTAATAATAACCAAAAAGGGAGTAGTTGCACGCCGTTTGTGCGTGTCTCGCCGTTCGTCATCACGAGCCTCAGCTCCGGACGGTGAGCAACTGACGACTGTTGAACAAGACTTTTTGTATACATGCGGTGTATACAAGAAGTCTTGTTTTTTTGTATCCGCCTCTAAAAAGAAAGAAGGGTTATTTGTTGAAGATTCATTATCTTTCCAAAAAACATGAGGTGTTGCGTATCACCGATCCGAAAACGGGTTTGACTGCCGACGAAGCGACGGCGTTGCGCGAACAACACGGTGCCAACACGATCCGCGAAGCGAAAAAGAAAAGCATTCTTTCCGTTTTTTTCGGGCAATTCGCCGATTTGCTGGTGATCATTTTGATGGTCGCGGCAGGCATCTCCATGGTGTCGGGCAATGTGGAAAGCACCGTTGTTATTTTGGCGGTCATATTGCTCAATGCTGTGCTCGGTACGGTGCAATACGCCAAAGCGCAACAATCGCTGGAAGCGCTTAAAGCGCTGTCTTCGCCTCGTGCAAAGGTGTTGCGTGACGGTAAAAAGATTGAGATTTCTTCAAGTGATGTTGTCCCGGGCGACATCCTGCTGTTGGAAGCGGGAGATATGATCGCGGCGGACGGACGTATCCTCGAAAATGCGTCGTTGCAAGTCAACGAAAGTTCGCTCACGGGCGAATCCACAAACGTCGACAAACAGGATGTCGACCTTAAGGAACCTGTGCCGCTCGGCGATCGTGTCAATATGGTGTACGCAGGTACATTGGTAACCTACGGCAGAGCGTCGGTGCTGGTGACCGAAACAGGCATGAACACCGAAATGGGTCACATCGCCGATTTAATGAACGCCACCAAAGAGAAGAAAACGCCGCTCCAAGTCAGCCTTGACGGCTTCAGCCAAAAATTGGCGATTGTGATCGTTGTGATTTGTGCGGCAGTATTCGGGCTTCGCTTGTGGCAAGGTGCGCCTATGCTCGATTCGCTGATGTTTGCCGTGGCACTTGCCGTGGCGGCGATCCCCGAAGCGCTTTCCTCCATTGTCACCATCGTCCAAGCGATGGGTACGCGTAAAATGGCGGCGGATAATGCCATCATGAAAGAACTCAAGGCCGTCGAAAGCCTCGGTTGTGTGTCGGTTATTTGCTCGGATAAAACCGGCACGTTGACGCAAAACCGCATGACGGTGCAAGAGGTGTATGCCGACGGACGGTGCATGAAACCGCAGGAAATGGATTTGAACAGCAGTGCGCAAAAACTGCTCTTATATACCGCGATCCTTGACAACGACGCCGCGATCCACGATGGCAAAGCCGTCGGTGATCCGACCGAATCGTGCCTTATCACAATGGCACAGCAGGCGGGCGCCGAGCGACTCGGCGGTACGCTCGAGGTGTTGCGCCGTCAACATCCCCGCGTGGCGGAATTGCCGTTTGACTCCGATCGTAAGCTGATGAGTTGCGGTTGTGAGATGGAAGGACGCGTGCTGATGATGACCAAAGGCGCGCCCGATGTGTTGTTGTCGCGCTGTTCGTCGATCGCGGTCGCCAACACCGTTCGCCCCATCATCGATACCGACCGCGCCGCTGTGATGGCGCAAAACGATGCGTTTTCCGAAAACGGCTTGCGTGTGTTGTGTTTTGCGTGCAAGCCGCTTGACGGCGATCTCACGTTTGAATGTGAGCAAAGCCTTGTGTTTCTCGGTCTTGTTTCCATGGTCGACCCGCCGCGCCCCGAATCGATCGGTGCGGTGGCGGACGCAATCGCGGCGGGCATCAAACCGATCATGATTACAGGTGACCATAAAGTCACCGCGAAAGCCATCGCCAAACAAATCGGTATTTGCGGTGAAAACGATCTTGCGGTGACAGGACCGCAACTCGATGCCATGACCGACGACGAACTCGACGAACAACTGGAAAACATCGCGGTCTATGCCCGCGTGTCTCCCGAAAACAAGATTCGCATTGTTGATGCGTGGCAACGCAAAGGGAAGATCGTCGCCATGACAGGCGACGGCGTGAACGATGCGCCCGCGTTGAAAAAAGCCGACATCGGTGTCGCGATGGGCATCACGGGTACCGAAGTGTCCAAAGATGCCGCGTCGATGATTTTGAGCGACGACAATTTCGCCACCATCATCAAAGCCGTCGAAGGCGGCAGAAGCATTTATCGCAATATTATAAACGCGATCCAGTTTTTGCTTTCGGGAAATTTGGCGGCGATTTTTGTCGTGTTGATTTGCACCGCGTTGGCGCTTTCGACACCGTTCGAACCCGTGCATCTGCTGTTTATCAACCTGTTGACCGATTCGCTTCCCGCGCTTGCGATCGGCATGGAACCGTCCGATAAGCGTTTGTTGAAAAACAAACCCCGTCCCGCAAACGAAGGGATCTTCACCGCGAAATTTGCCGGTAGGTTGGTGATTTACGGCGTGTTGATTGCCGCGTCCACCATGACGGCATTTTGCCTCGGCAATCGTGTGGATGCCGCGACAGCGTCCACAATGGCGTTCGCCACCTTGACGCTTGCCCGATTGTTCCACGGCTTTAACTGTCGCGGTGACAGTTCGATCGTCTCACTTGGTTTTAAAAGCAATGTGTGGAGCATCCTTGCATTCGCAACGGGCGTCTTGCTTCTTGCGGCGGTGTTGTTTCTGCCGTTCTTGCACGGCATCTTTGCTGTCACGGCGATTTCGGCTACGCAAGCACTGTGCATTCTCTTGCTGGCATTTGCTCCGACAGCCTTGATTCAACTGGCACGTATGGTACGAGAATTAAAAAAATAAAAGGATGTGGATAGGATGCTTGTGATTTTGGAAGGTATCGTCATGTGTTTTGTGCTGTTGCTTGTCTGTGTGATCAGCATTGCGAACGGCGCGGTCGGCGGTGTCGCTCTTTATGAAAAAGACGTGCAAAAGCGCGTGGTGGAATTGGGCTACACGACCGAAAAGAAAATCAAAAGAAATCGGTTTTTATTAAGTCTTTCATTGTTTGTTCCGTTGTTTACGATCGCGCCTTTTATGGTGTATGGGATCAACGGTGCTGTCGGATTTATCGATGGTTTTTGGCAGTTGACAGTGATCTTTTGGATCATGGGCTTGTTTGATCGCTTGTTTATCGATTGGTATTGGGTCGGTCATACCAAAGCGTGGAATATCCCCAAAACGGAAGATTTAAAACCGTATATCCCGAAAAGCGCCTTGGCTTTAAAATGGTGTTTCACCGTTCTCGGATTTCCGCTGATCGCCGCGGCGATTGCCGGTGTCATGACGTGGATCCTCTGATGAAAAAGAGCAGCGAAGTCTTTGCGTAAGACTTCGCATAAGAGTTTACGCATGATGTGTAAACTCTTATGTTGATTGATAAGGAAACTCCCCACGGCAAGAATCGCTTGCTGTGGGGAGTTTTGTTGTGTCATCATATGGAAATATCCCTGCGGCTATGCCGAAGGGAAGGGGGATGTGAGACGTGGTGTTTGTCACACGCACGGAAAAGGTGAGCTGTCGCCTTATCGGCGGTCGGAAGATTTGGTGCGCTTTATCAATCGCAATATCCGCGGTCGGTTGTAGCGTTGTATGACCACAAAGGACAAATCATACATCGCCGCCAATACGGAAGTGATAAGAAACACGGGGAACACCCCGAACGGAATCGCCGCGAAAAGCGGCAAAAACGACAGCACAACAATCGTTTCGTGAACAAGCTCCGAATGACACATGGCGACGGCAATTTCGTCAAGCGAATGTTTGGTTATGTCGAACGTGTCGGGATCAAATGTCGGTGCGTGCGCTTTCCGACGTTTGACCTTCAAAAGGCGATACAGCGTTTTTTCAAACGCTTTCTCCCGAAACCAAGCGTTTTGCGGATTGTGTTTTTGAAACGGGAGCCATGTGTATCCGACCAACAAACGCATCGCAAAATGATAAAAGAACGTTCCCGCCGTGATGGCAAGCGATTCGGTGACATCGTGCGGATGCACAAACTGTAAAATCACCAACCCCTGTTATCCCGCCGCTGATCACAGCGGCGAAAATCATAAAACGTTTGAACATGACGTCGGTTCCTTTCGGATTTCATTACAGCAGATTTTTACGTAGGAAATATTCTCGCAGAACCTGACGTGTATATCGATTTATGTCATTTCCAGGGGGGATTTCATCGATATACTGTTGTTTGTTGGTGGAAGAAAAAGGGTAGGGAGTGCTGTTTGCCCATGCAATGGGATCGGCGCCGTTTGCAATCAGCAAATCGAAAATACAGGTAAATTGCGAACGTGCTTTATCTTGAACATGCGGGTATGCGCTTGGATGTTCAAATATGTTTCTGGCACGGAACACCGCCCATAACATCGCACTTCTGCCGAGTGAGTCGGTTTTATTTACATCGGCGCCTTTTTCAATCATAAGTTGCACCAACTTCAATGCCGTTTCGGAGGAATCGATTTGTTCGTAGCAAAGCGAATCAATTGTTGCGATGATGGCATCAAACAGTACGGGTGCGCGCACTCCTTTATCATCGTCCTCTGCTTCCATAAAGTTTACATCGGCGCCATTTTCGATTAAATAGGTGGCAATGTTCAAATGTCCTGTTTTCAGCGCGACTTGAAGCGGTGACTGACCGTGGTCTTTTTTCGGAAGCGCGCCCGACGCACAGTTGATGAGCTCGGGCGATTTTTTAAGGATCGCTTTCACGTTTTCAAGTTTTCCTTGTCGAATGTTTACAAACAACTTTTTCATGCATGCTTCCTCCGCTATCATCCGTACCCGTGGTCGGCGTGTCGCCAATCGCCGCCGTTGTTTCGAACCAAGATCCATTTCCATCCGCTGTAAGTGCTGTTCGGATTCAATGAGCCGTCACCGCCCGAAGCATCCACGTCAAAGGACGATACCAACACGATCACCTCATCGGCGTTGTGCCAAGCGGCGAATTCTTCGTGAGCCTCCAACGCGTCGTCACCGGCGTAGGTGATTTCCGTCATCGTGCATCCCGAAAACTCGGCTTTGAAGTAATCGATCGCCACATCAATGGCATCATCGATTTCGGCATCGGTGTAGATATCGGATTTGTATTCCAAAACGTTCACGTTTTTTACGTTGCCGCCGCAGGCGGTGAAACACAGCAGCATAGCACACAAAACAATCGCACCAATATACGTTTTCATTTTATCGTCTCCTTATATGATTGCTTCGGAAAGAAAAGCGGTTGCTCGGTATCGTTTAAAATGGGTGTGCAACCGCCGACACGGTGGAAAGTGCCTGCGCGGCGCCAACATATTTCGTGGAACTCTTGTGCAAGTTTTCGGAATTCGTCGGGGAGATAGGTCGCCGCTTCTGTTTGAATATCAAGCATCGATCGGTCAAATTCATCATAAACCCAGCCGACATAACCGCCCGTTTGCACGGCATAGTAGACCCACGCGATCGAACCGGTGATCGCGCCGGTTGTGTCGGTGTCGCCGCCGATTGAGACAATGTTGCGAATGGCGTCTTCGAAATCGACCGATTCCAAAAACGCGACGATCGCCTGCGGCACCGATCCTTGACAAGAACCGTCAAACCGATAGCTTTCGCGAATGGAATCCAACGTGAAATCCAACGGATAATAGGTTTTGGTGATATAGTCTTTGATTTCGTCTTTCGTTCTGCCGATTTTTGCCATAAAAACGGCAGATGCCACTGCCTCGGCGCCTTTGATGCCTTCGGGATGATTGTGAGAAACACACGCGCTTGCTCGCGCCAACGCTTGCGCTTCTTCCAAAGTCACCGCTACCAATCCGCATGGCGAAACGCGCATGGCGGATCCGTTTCCGAAACTCCCGTACGGCTTCGGATCATCTTGTTGAAGCCACAGGGAAAAGTTTGCACCGTAAGCACCTTTCGGGTGGGGGAACCGTCTGCCGAAATCCTGCATGGTTTCCACCAAAAACTCCCGAAATCCTTTGTCGCCGTTGTGGTGTTGGCATTCACGGCTGAGCATGATCGCTTTCGCGACTGCCACCGTCATGATCGTGTCATCGGTGTAGTCGCAATCGTTCGAGAACAACGGAAACTCTTTGGTTTTGATGTTATCAAATTCATATTTGGATCCGACGATATCGCCGATAAATGCTCCGTACATTGCAATTCTCCTTTTTTATTTCTCAAGGATAAAGCGCCAGCGTTTCGCGATTTCCGTCGGCATCATGTTTTTGAGTGTTTCACCGTCGCGAGCAAGTTCTTTTTCGCCGAAATGGAAGAAGAAAAACTCTCCTGCGTCGTTGTTATATCCGAGTTGAAATTCGAGTTCCCCTTTGAAATAGGGGAAAACGGGTTTTAGCTTTTCGTCAATCGCCCAGACAAAAGCCGCGTCATGCTCGGTAATGCAACGGATAATCCATTGCTCTTGCTCTTCAAACCACACCCAAAACGTTTTTGCGGCCTTAACGTTCATGCTTTTTTTGGCGAACAAAGAAAACATACAGAACCCTCCTTGGGAACGATTTATTTTTTGACCAACAGCACCACCGTTTCCACATGTGCGGTGTAGGGGAACATATCGACGGGTTGGATTTTTTTGACTTTGTATCCGCCTGCGCGCAGGGTGTGCAAATCGCGGGCAAGAGTTTCGGGGTTGCAAGAAATGTACACCACACGCTCGGGCGCGAGGGTGAGAAGGCTTTTGAGAAATTTCGGGCTGCATCCCGCGCGAGGCGGGTCGGTGACGACGACATCGATGTGTTCGCCGTCTTTGGCGAGATTGTTCATGAAATATCCCGCGTCCGAGGCAACAAAGCGAATGTTTTGAATGCCGTTTGCTTCGGCATTGACGATCGCGTCGCGCACCGCGTCGCGATTCGCTTCCACGCCGATCACCTCTTTGGCGCGGCGTGCCATGATCATGCCGATCGTGCCCGTACCGCAATAGGCGTCCAACACGCGTTCGTTGCCTTTCAGTCGCGCAAATTCGAGTGCCTTTTTGTAAAGTACCTCGGTTTGCACGCGGTTGACTTGAAAGAACGATTTCGGGCTGATGCGGAACTTGAGATCGCAAACCTCGTCGGTGATGTAACCGTCGCCGTAATAGACTTCGCTTTGATCCCCCAGCATCAAGCCTTTGTCGGTGTTGTTGACGTTGCGCACAACGGTGGTAATCTCGGGGTGGAGCGCCAAAAGCTTTTTGACAAACAGGCTTCTGCATGCAAAATCACCTTTGGTCGTGACAAGCACTACCATCGTCTCGCCGTTTTTGGCGGTTCTCACCAGCACGTGGCGCAAAAACCCGCGTCCCGTGCGGTTATCGTACGCGTGAATATTGAGCTTTTCGCAAAGCTTGCGAATGTCGACGATGATGCGGTCGGCATTTTCGTCCTCGAGTAAGCAAGAATCAACGGGAACGATGTTGCCCGTTGCCGATTGATACACGCCCGAAATGACGCGGCCGTGACGAAACCCGAACGCGGCTTGCACCTTGTTGCGATAGTGAAACGGATTGTCCATGCCGATGATTTCGTTGAGAAACGTGAATCGTCCGAGAAGCTTAACAATCTTGGCTTGTTTGAACGACAACTGTTCTTCATATTCCATGTTTTGCAGTTGACAACCGCTGCATTTTTTAGCGTTGGGACAAAGCATATGTATACCGCCTTTGATGTGTTTTGTGCCGATATTGCGGCTGTGAAGTGTAGGTGAGGGGTTACATGCACCCCGCCAACCATGCGCTTGAGAAGTTTTTTGTCCAGTATTTCTTGGGCAAAATTAAAACCTGTTTATGTTTAGGGAGTGCTAAAATCGGAAGAAGGTTGCCGTATAGCTTTCTTCTTGGCAATAATTTTCGATGAACAAAGATTGGAATCATGCGACATTCAATCAAACGTTCGTCTACTTCTATTGAAAAGGTTGGGCAAGATGTACTGCGTTCGTTTGTAACAGCTTTGGCGGGTTCTTTCCATTCTTCCGGCACTTTTGATGTACTTTTTCCTTTATATCCGTATATTTTCATAGCTGCTTCGCGAAGAATGTTCGGATGTTCGGTAACATAAGGGTCGGTGGAATACACGATTTGAGCAGGGCAATCCAACGGAGGAAAATGATGAAACAGGATGGTGTTTGCCTGCACGATATGGGCGTAAGTGATTTGTCCCTTTTTTAAAAGCTTTGATTTTAGTGTAAACATTTCCGACATGGGATTGGAATAATCAAGCCAATACGGATGATACAATCGAAGATTCTTCAAAGGATTGTTATGATAATTGTCAGCCATCTGACGGAGCTCTTGCTCGTAGAATGATTCGTTCATATGTAAAGACCTCTGTCTTATGATTTCCTTAATAATGCTACCGTTTCGACGTGGCTTGTTCGCGGGAACATATCGACAGGGGTTGCGTCAGTCGTGATGTAACCGCATTCCGCAAACACCGCGCAGTCGCGCGCGAGTGTTGCGGGATCGCACGACACATACACCACGCGGTCAGGTGTCATCCGCGCCACGGTTTCGATCAGCGCTTTATCACAACCTTTGCGCGGTGGATCGACGACCACAACGGTCGGGCGAATGCCGTCTTTTTCGAGTTTCTTTGCGGCGTCGGCGGCATCCGCGCACAGAAAGTGTGCGTTTTCAATGCCGTTTTCGGCGGCGTTGCGCTTGGCGTCTTCAATGGCGGGTGCCACGATCTCAACACCGATCAAGGTTTTCACGCGATGCGCCATCGACAATCCGATCGTACCCGTGCCGCAGTAGAGATCAAGAAGCACGTCGTCCTCTTTGAGGTCGGCGGCATCTGCCGCCGCTGCGTACAACCGCTCAGCTTGGTCGCGGTTGACCTGATAGAATGAGCGGGGCGAAAGGCGGAAATTCAATCCGCACAATTCGTCGGTGATGTACGTGTCACCCCACAAAGCAAAGGTGTCGTCGCCGAGAATGACGTTGGTGTCGCGACGGTTGATGTTTACGCATACCGATGTGATGTTTGAAAACGATTTGAGCAATTCAAGCAACAACGCCGTGTTCGGCAATTTGCCGCTCGTGCACACAAGGCACACCATCAATTGATCGGTTTTTGCCGCTTGGCGGAGATAGACGTGTCGCACCAATCCCGTGTGGGTGGTTTCGTTGTAGGGTTTTGCGCCGCTTTGCACCATCCAGTCTGCAACCGCGTCGAGAATGTCTCCGAATACCGTCGGTTGAAGCGCACAACGGCGTTGTGCGATCACGCGGTGACTGCGCGGTGCGAAGAAACCGATAACAGGTGCATCACTGTCGCCCGTCACGGGGTATTGCGCCTTGTTGCGATAGCT
>JAZTZV010000021.1:0-3152 GCA_045637645.1 Acutalibacteraceae bacterium
GCGGCGTTTGTGAGTATATTGATCATCTTGTGAAAACGATCATCCTTGACGGATGATGCATTTGCGATGCAAATGCTATCCCCCCGACGGCTTCGCCGTCGACCCCCTTTAGGCAAGGGGGTCATGATCACAATTAAGGAGATAGTACCATGTCGTTTTTGATTTTAGACGGTAACAGCATATTGAACCGTGCATTTTACGGTGTCAAAGCGCTCACGACGAAGGACGGGCGCTACACCAACGCGATTTTCGGCTTTTTGAATATCTATTTCCGTTTGACGGAGTTGACGGGTGCGACGCATGCGGCGGCGGCATTTGATTTGTCGGCGCCGACGTTTCGTCATACGATGTACGCCGACTACAAAGCGGGGCGCAAGCACATGCCCGACGAATTGCGCGAGCAGTTGCCCGTGATCAAGGAACTGTTGCCGCTTCTCGGCGTGACGGTCGTGACCAAAGAGGGTTTCGAAGCGGATGACATCCTCGGCACGCTGTCGCTTGCCACCGAAGAAGCGGGCGAGACCTGTTTCCTCGCGACGGGCGATCGCGACAGCCTGCAACTGGTCAGCGACAAAACCACGGTGCTTCTCGCGTCCACGAAAGCGGGACAACCCGATACCGCGCGTATGGATACGGCGGCAATTTTTGAAAAATACGGATTGACGCCGTCGCAATTGATCGATCTCAAAGCGTTGATGGGCGATGCGTCGGATAAAATCCCCGGTGTGCCCGGTGTCGGCGAAAAAACCGCGCTGTCGTTGCTTGCGGAATTCGGCTCGCTCGACGCGCTGTATGATGGCTTGGAAGCCGCTGACCTGCGCGACAGCCTCAAAACGAAATTGATCGCAGGTAAGGACAGTGCCTATCTCAGTCGTGAACTCGGCACGATCGAGCGTCACGCGCCCATCGACACGGCACTGGACACCTATCGCATCACCCCGATGCAAAAAGAACCGCTCGCGCGGTTGCTGACAAGTCTTGAATTTTTCAAAATGCTCGATAAACTCGGGTTGCAAGCGGTGACTGCGGCACCTGTGGAAGATACCGCCGCGGTATATGCGTGCGATGCGACGGATGCGTCGACGGTGCTGGCCGCCGAGGGTATGCTGGATGTGCTGTTTGCAAACGGCGCGGTGTATATCGCGCGCGGCGGACGCGTGGCGACGACCGATCTTGAGACGGTGGCACCGCTGATGGCGGATGCCGCGATCCCCAAACGTACGCACGACGGCAAGGCGCTCTATAAAGCGCTGTTAGCGGCGGGGCATACGCCCGCGGGCGTGGTGTTTGACACCGCACTTGCCGCGTACTTGCTCAATCCCTTGTCGTCGGAGTATTCGCTCTCGCGTTTGCTGACCGAATACGGTATCGCGGGCGAGACCGACGCGCCCGAAGCGTGGTTCTCGGCGCTTGCCGACACGATGCACGCGGCGATTGCCGCCGATCCCGACAGCGAAGCCTTGCTCACCGACATCGAATTGCCGCTGTCGCTGGTGCTTGCCGACATGGAACTGGTCGGCGTTGCCGCCGACCGTGACGGCTTGCTTGCCTATGGCGAGACGCTGTCGACCGAAATCGCACAACTGCAACAAGGCGTGTGGGATGCGGTCGGCTATGAATTCAATCTCAATTCCCCCAAACAGCTTGCCGTGGCGTTGTTTGAGGATTTGGCACTTCCGCACGGCAAAAAGACGAAAAGCGGCTGGTCGACGAGTGCCGATGTGCTGGAAAAATTGCGATTTGTTCACCCTGCGGTGGATATGTTGTTGCGTTATCGCACACTCGCGAAATTGAAGTCGACCTATTGCGACGGACTTGCCGCCGCGATCGAGGATGACGGTCGCATCCGCTCGACGTTTAACCAAACCGAAACCCGTACGGGACGCATCAGTTCGGCTGACCCGAATTTGCAAAACATTCCCGTGCGCCAACCGCAAGGGCGCGAGCTTCGTCGCTATCTCAAAGCGTCGGACGGCTGTGTGCTTGTGGACGCGGACTATTCGCAAATCGAACTGCGCGTGCTTGCCGCGATGGCGAACGATCAAACGATGATCGACGGCTTTGCAAGCGGTGAGGATATCCACCGCATCACCGCGTCACAGGTGTTCGGCGTGCCGCTTGAGGATGTGACGCCGCACATGCGCTCAAGCGCGAAAGCTGTCAACTTCGGCATCGTCTACGGCATCGGCGCGCATTCGTTGTCGGAAGACCTCGGCGTGTCGTTTAAGGAAGCCAAGAACTATATCGAAGGCTATCTTGCGCATTACGGCGGCATCGCCGCGTTTATGGACAAACTGATCGAAGACGCGAAAGCGGACGGCTATGCCAAAACGCTGTTCGGTCGCCGTCGCCCGCTTCCCGAACTCCACGCGGGCAATGCGATCATGCGCGGTTTCGGCGAACGCGTCGCGCGCAACATGCCCATTCAAGGCACGGCGGCGGATATCATCAAAATCGCGATGATCCGTGTGTATGACCGTCTGAAAGCCGACGGCTTGCAAGCAAAACTGATTCTGCAGGTGCATGACGAATTGATGGTCGAAGCTCCTAAGGCGGAATCCGATGTTGTCGCCGCGTTGCTCAAAGAGGAGATGGAGAGAGCGGTGGCGCTGTCGGTTTCGATGCTTGCCGATGTCCACGCGGGTGTCACGTGGTTCGACGCCAAGGAATAAAGGAGAGAAAGGACAACAGCGGTGGCGAGCGTTGGCCCCCTTGCCTAAAGGGGGCTGGCAAACGCGAAGCGTTTGACTGGGGGATAGCCTATGGAACGCAAACATAATTCAAAACTAACGCCTAATGCAAAAACGCTCCGCGCCAATATGACCAAGGAAGAACGCCGCTTGTGGTATGATTTTCTTCGCACATATCCTGTTCGCTTTTTGCGATAAAAGGTAATTGATCGGCATATTGTTGATTTTTATTGTCATCAAGCACGATTGATCATCGAATTGGATGGCTCACAACACTATGAAGAAACCGGACTGTTGAAAGACCGTGTTCGAACGGAAAGGATAGAATCTCGGAAATTGCTCGTTGTGCGTATTCCGAACAATGAAGTTACGAACAATTTCCGCGGCGTTTGTGAGTATATTGATCATCTTGTGAAAACGATCATCCTTGACGGATGATGCATTTGCGATGCAAATGCTATC
>JAZTZV010000022.1:0-2692 GCA_045637645.1 Acutalibacteraceae bacterium
TCGGACGATCCGTTTGGAGTGATTTTTGGACGCGGTCGCGCTTTGCGCGACGGAATCCCCCTGTCAAACGCATCGCGTTTGACATCCCCCTTTAGGCAAGGGGGACAAGACGCACGCCGTGATTTCGGTGCAACATCCACCATTCGGCGATACGATTCCAATATACTCCATATTATACTGAAAAAAGAACCGTCTGACAAGGTGCAAATACACCAAATGTCAGACGGTTGATTATCCATTTTGCTTTGAACGAATTGTGAATTACGCATCATAGCCCTTGGGGTTGCCCGATTGCCAACGCCACGAATCGCGGCACATATCTTCAAGCGTCAATTCCGCTTTCCAGCCGAGGAGTTCGGCGGCTTTCGTCGGGTTGGAGAAGCAGGTCGCGATGTCGCCTGCGCGGCGCGGTGCGATGACGTAGGGAACGGGAACGTTGTTGACTTCCACAAACGCGTTGACGATGTCCAGCACGCTGTAACCGACGCCCGTGCCGAGGTTGATCGGTTGCGCGCCGACGTTCTTCATCGCGTAATCCACCGCTTTGACGTGACCGCGCGCGAGGTCGACGACGTGGATGTAGTCGCGCACGCCCGTGCCGTCGTGGGTATCATAGTCGTTGCCGAACACCGACAGCTTCTCGCGTTTGCCGATGGCGACTTGGAGCAGGAAGGGCATCAGGTTGTTGGGGATGCCGTTGGGGTCTTCGCCGATGCGACCGCTTTCATGCGCGCCGACGGGGTTGAAATAGCGCAGGAGCACCGCGCTGAATTCCGGATCGGAGACGCAGATGTCTTTGAGGATCTCCTCGATGACATACTTGGTGCGACCGTAGGGGTTCGTCACCGCGCCCGTGGGCATATCTTCTTGAAGCGGGGAGGGGTTCACGCCGCCGTACACGGTTGCCGACGAGCTGAAGATGATGCGTTTGCAACCGAATTCTTTCATCACGCGGTACATCACAAGCGTACCGTTGACGTTGTTGTCGTAATATTCAAGCGGTTTCTCGACCGATTCGCCGACCGCTTTGAGACCCGCAAAATGGATCACCGCGTCGATCTTGTGCGCAGAGAACACCTTGCGCAGACCCTCTTCGTCGCGGATGTCGCACTCATAAAACGGGAAATCCTTGCCCGAAAGCTCCTTCACGCGATTGAGCGCTTCCAGCTTGGAGTTGTAAAAATTGTCAATCACCACAATGTCATAGCCCGCCGCGAGCATTGCAATGCAGGTGTGGCTGCCAATATATCCACATCCGCCCGTAATAAGTATTGCCATTTTCGATTCCTCCGTGTATAATAGAATAAATGGGTGGAACTTCCACCTCTTATTATACGCGAAATTTTCGTTCGCGCAACTGTTTTTAACAAAAAAAGAAGAGAAAAGAGGAACGCAAGCATGAAAGATGTCAAACCGACCCTGGTTGTCATGGCCGCCGGTATGGGCAGCCGTTTTGGCGGACTCAAGCAAGTGACCCCTGTCGGCCCGTGTGCCGAGAAGCTGATCGAATATGCGGTGTATGATGCCAAGCAAGCCGGCTTCGGCAAAGTGGTGTTCATCATCAAGAAAGCGATCGAGGACGAATTCAAAGCCAACATCGGCGATCGTCTTGCCGACGTGATCGATGTCGAATATGTCTATCAAGAGCTTGACCGTCTCCCCGAAGGCTACGAAGTGCCCGAAGGTCGCGTCAAACCCTGGGGCACGGGTCATGCGATCATGTGCTGTGAGGGTGTTGTCGATACGCCGTTCGCGGTCATCAACGCCGATGACTATTACGGTGCCGAGTGCTTCAAATTGATCGCCGATTTCTTCGCCGAAGAAAAAGCCGACGACAAAAAGCATCTGACGATGGTTGGTTATGCGCTCAAGAACACCTTGACCGAAAACGGCTCGGTGTCGCGCGGCGTGTGCGTGACCGATGAAAACAACCTGCTCACCTCCATCACCGAGCGCACCCGCATCGAGTGGCACGAGGGCGTTCCCGCTTTCACGGAAGACGGCGGCGAAACATGGGAAGAGCTTGCCGAGGATACGATCGTGTCGATGAACTGCTGGGGTTTCCCTGCGTCGGCGCTGTCGGAGTTCAAAACGCTGTTCACCGCGTTCCTTGAGGAACTTAAAACGGGCGACAAGGATGTCACCAAAGCGGAGTTCTATCTCCCGTTTGCGGTGGATTCGATGATGCAAGCGGGCATCGCGGACGCCACCGTCATGACCACCGCCGACAAATGGTACGGCATGACTTATAAAGAGGATCACCAAACCGTGATCGACGCGATCGCGAAAATGTCCGACGACGGGAAATATCCGTCGCCGCTGTGGAAATAAAAGGAGCAACGGTTTTTATGGAAAAGTTGATGAAGTTCTTTCCGTTTCTGCCGACCCCGCATGACGGTGGGAAATTGGCGGTCGCGCTGGTGTTTTATATTTTGGCGTTGATCGTGGGCTTGCCGCTCGGCGTGACGGTGATGACACTCACTGTGGTGCTGGTGCTTCTTGTTCCGGTGTATGTCTTGGCGTTGCCGGCGTATTGCTTCATGGGCATCGTGCTTTCGTTTGTGCGATTCGCCGCAAACGAGTAAGCGAATATACTGTAAAAAAACCGCCTGAAACCTGTTGGTTTCGGGCGGTTTTTGTGTTAGAGAGCAGTGAAGGGCAGTTAAGGGCAGTGAAGAGTGAAAAGTGAAGA
>JAZTZV010000023.1:0-16834 GCA_045637645.1 Acutalibacteraceae bacterium
AATTTTCCCGATTGTCCCGCACGTAGTTGATAACGGAACGCAGGGGCGCAAGGCCGATACCGCCGGCGATGAACAGCAGGTTCTGTCCCTTCAGTTCGGTCTCCACCGGGAAACCGTTGCCGTAGGGTCCGCGGATGGTGATCTGCTGTCCCACATCCATCTGATGCAGCCAGGTGGTCAGGCAGCCGCACTTTTTCACGGAGAATTCCATGAAATCCTTCTCGGTGGGAGAAGAAGTGATGGAGAACATCGCTTCACCCACGCCGGGGATGGAAAGCATGGCGCATTGACCCGGACGATGATCAAACGCTTTCTTGCCGTCGGGTGTGACGACGCGGAACGTTTTGATATCGGGGGTGTCGATGCGGACGTCGGTGATGACACCGATTTGCGGGATCAACGTATCTTGACGATTCATTTGCTCTCCCCTCCGATCTTCTTCATAACCTTCACGATGTTCATCGAGATCGGGCATTTCGCCAGGCAGCGACCGCAACCGACACAGCTGAACAAACCGTCGTTGTTTTCGGGATAGTACACCAGCTTGTGCATGAAGCGTTGACGGAAACGCTCTTTTTGCGTCAAGCGGTTGTTACCGTGCGCCATCTTGGTGAAATCCGAGTACATGCAGGAATCCCAGCAGCGGAAGCGCACCACACCGTTACCGGTGTTGAAATCTTTGATGTCGTAGCATTGGCAGGTCGGGCACACGAAGGTGCACGTACCGCAACCGAGGCAGGAACCCGACAATTCGTCCCATGCGGGATGCTTGAAGAATTCCTCGGTTTTGCCGCCGCCGAACGCGTCGGTCGTGAGGTCTTTGAGCGGCAGTTTTTGCAAGATCTTCGCGGTTTGCTCTTTTTGAGCAACAACCGCGTCGTCACCGCAATCCTCGGTCAACGCTTCGATCGTTTTGAGAAGTGCCGCACCTTTATCGGTGTTCGCCTCAAAATACACGGCGTCGTCGGTTTTCCAAGCCGACACATCGCCCGCAGGCGCGGTCGGATCGATGCCGAATGTGCCGCAGAAGCAAGTCTCGGTCGGACGCGAGCAAGCCATCGACACGATGACGCCGTGCTCACGGCGAGACGCATAATAGCTGTCGACGGGCTCCGTCAGGAACACACGGTCGAGAACCTCAAAGCTCTTCACATCGCACGCGCGCACGCCGAAAATCACGAAATCCTCGGTTTCGCTGCGCGTGTCGATGACCTCGATGGTTTTACCTTCGGTCTTGAACGCCATCAGGTTTTCCATCTGGGGGAAGAAGAAATCTTTGGGGCTGCGAACGGTGTTGAGTTGATTGCTCCATTTCACGCCGTCTTCCCATTTGGTAAATACCGCATTGCCGGTGGTGTCATCCGCGGGGATGTACAGCGATTGAGAGGCGGCGATGGCGGCAAAGACCGCATCGATCGACGCAAGAGAACATTTACGCATCGTTACCCCTCCTATCAAACACGTCTGCCGCTTCGAGGTCGTCGAGCGTATAGTCCACGAGAGGCGCTCTCGAGCCGACCTCGGCACCCGCTTGATACTCGCCGTAGCACTCGTTCATGTCTTTGATGAACTTGCGGTTGAGCAAGTGAAGCGGAATGTTTTGCGGGCACACACGCGAGCATTCGCCGCAATCGGTGCAACGACCTGCCACGTGGAACGCGCGGATGATGTGGAACATTTTTTCTTCAAACTCGTTGGCGGGTGCTTTGTTCTCCACGCCGGAGTTCGGGTTGCTGAACACGCAGGTTTCGCAGGTGCAAGCCGGGCAAATGTCGCGGCACGCGTTGCAACGAATGCAACGGGACAGCTCATTTTGCCAGAACGCAAAGCGCTCATCGGGAGTCATCGCCTCAAGGCGAGCAACCTCATCAAAGCGAGCGGAATCGATCACGTCGCCCTCTTCACCGAGAAGCTCGTCATACGCCACGTGCTTCTTGCTCTTGCAGTTGACACAGCGCTCTTCGAGCACGTCCGCCGCGTTGATCGCCACGGGGGCATCGGCATAAAGCGTCGTAACCGCGATTTGCTCACCGCACTCGACGGCGGTAATGCCGTCGCCGCTGATGGCCTTCACCTTGTCGATATCCGCCATGCCTTCGCAGGGGACGCCGATAGCATAAACCTTTTCACGGTCAAAGCGATGCTCGGTCAACAGTTGGTTGAAGCTGTAGGTGTCGCAGGGTTTGAGGAACACGAGCACCTTGCCGTCGCATTGCTTGGTTTTCGAAACCAAATATTTCGAGAAGTTCGCGCCGCAGAAATCGTTCCACACAAAGCCGTCACGAAGGCTTTGCTCGTCGCGGAACATCGCGGGCGTGATATCGTAGTCAAACTCACCTTTCGACCAGCCGAGCACGCAAGAAACGGTGCCGTCCGCGAGAAGAGCAACGGCTCTGTCGATGAGCTGTTGTTTCGTTACTTTTTGCATCGCAGATCCTCCAATCTCTTGTTCGGGCCAAGGGCGGTGACTTTCTCAACAAAATCGTTCATCGTCGCGGCGAATTTCGCGCCTTCCGCGGCGGACACCCACTCCACGCGGGTGCGGTCGCGCTCGATGCCGAGATAGTCGAGCATCGAGAAGAGCATCGCCATACGGCGACGAGTGTAATAGTTACCCGAGGTGTAGTGGCAGTCGCCGGGGTGGCAACCGCACAGGATCACGCCGTCCGCGCCGCGTTGGAACGCACGCAGGATGAACATCGGGTTAACACGGCAGGAGCAAGGAACACGAATGATCTTCACTTCCGCAGGGTAGTTCAGGCGGTTGTTGCCCGCAAGGTCAGCGCCCGCATACGAACACCAGTTGCAGCAAAAAGCCACGATCAAGGGCTTATATTCATTCACTTGCATATCGCGTCCACCTCCGCCATGATTTGATTGTTCTTAAAGCCGTTGAGGTCCATTGCGCCCGACGGGCAAGCGACCGTACAGCAACCGCAACCCTGACAGACAGCGGGGTTGACCTTCGCCACGCGGCGCATCTTCGTCGTACGATCGGGCATACGGAACTCTTTCTCCTCGTAGGTGATGGCGCCGTAGGGGCACACATTCGCGCAGGAGGAGCAACCGTTACACATCAGTTCGTTGGAGCTTGCGACACAGGGGTTGCCCATGAGCTTATCCTTGGCGAGCAAGCCGATGACCTTCGACGCCGCGGCACCCGCTTGCGAAACCGTTTCGGGGATATCCTTCGGGCCTTGGCAAGCACCCGAGAGGAACACACCCGCCGTCGGGCTTTCCACGGGGCGGAGTTTCGGATGAGCTTCGGTGAAGAAATCGTTGGTATCCATCGAAGCGGTGAGCATCGTCGCCAAGGGACGCGCAGACTTGTCAGGCTCGATCGCCGCAGCAAGCACCACGAGATCCGCATCGATGTGCAGTCGCTTGTTGTCGAGCAAGTCGGAGGCTTGCACCTTCAGCACGCCGTTTTCGGGCGTCACTTTACCGACCATACCCTTAATGTAATGCACGCCGTATTCTTCCACAGCGCGGCGATAGAATTCGTCGAAGTTCTTGCCCGGGGTACGCACGTCGATGTAGAACACGTAGACATCGGTATCCGGATATTTGTCGCGCACCAACATCGCGTGCTTGGCGGTGTACATGCAGCAGATCTTCGAGCAGTATTCCTTGCCCTTTTCCGCGCAAGCCGCGCAACGCGAACCGACGCATTGCACAAACACGATGGTGTGCGGGTGCTTGCCGTCGGAGGGACGGAGCAGTTTGCCCGCCGTCGGGCCGGCGGCGTTGGTCAAACGCTCGAACTCGAGCGAGGTGATAACGTCTTTGGATTGGTTGTAGGCGTACTCATCGAATTTGTCCATCGAGATCGGGTTGAAGCCCGTGGCAACGACAATCGCGCCGTATTTCTCTTCGATGTACTCATCTTTTTGGGTGTAATCGATCGCACCCGCGGCGCACACACGCGCGCACAAACCGCACTTGCCGTTTTTGAGCATGTTGCAATGGTTCGGGTCGATGGTCGCCACCTTCGGCACCGCCTGCGCGAACGGAATGTAGATCGCGGGACGGTTATCCATGCCGAGGTTGAACTCGTTGGGAACTTTCTTCATCGGGCATTTGTCGACGCAAGCGCCGCAACCCGTGCAGATGTCTTCCTTGACGAAGCGTGCATTCTTTTTGATGGTGACATCAAAGTTGCCGACGAAGCCTTTGACTTCGGACACTTCGCTGTACGAGAAAATGCGGATGTTCTCATGTTGCGCGACATCCACCATTTTCGGAGTCAAAATACAAGCGGCGCAGTCGAGCGTCGGGAAGGTCTTGTCAAGCTGAGCCATTTTACCGCCGATGGTCGGTTTCTTTTCAACGATGTCGACTTTGAAGCCGGCGTCGGCGATGTCGAGCGCGGTTTGGATGCCCGCGATACCGCCGCCGATGACGAGCGCGCGTTTGGTAACGGGCGATTCACCGGGGGTAAGCGGTGCATTCAAATGCACCTTTGCGACAGCGGCTTTGCCGAGGATGATGGCTTTTTCCGTGCCGGTTTCCATTTCTTTGTGCACCCAAGAGCATTGCTCACGGATGTTGGCAATCTCCACCATGTAGGGGTTGATGCCTGCCGCGGCGGCCGTCTTGCGGAAGGTCGCCTCGTGCATACGCGGCGAGCAGGAGCACACGACGATACCCGTCAGTTTGTGTTCGGCGACCGCGTCTTTGATCATATCTTGTCCCGCTTGGGAACACATATATTGGTAGTCGGTGGAAAAGACAACGCCGGGCTCATGTCCGAGAGCCTCTGCGACGGCTTTTACATCGACGGTGCCGGCAATATTACTGCCGCACCAACATACAAAAACACCGATTCTTTGCATGGGTCTTTTCCTCCTTTACTTTGCGTATTTGCGGAATGCGCTGACGAGAAGTTGTTGCGGGGTATCCTCGTCGAGCATCGCGGGCACATCGTCTGCCTTGAGGCGGTTGGCACCCTTTTGGCGGATCGCGGTCAAACGCACCGCTTCGATCAATTTGGCGGGTTCGACGCCGCGCGGGCAACGTTCGATGCACGCCATGCAGGTCAAGCAGGTGTAAAGCGACTCGGACGCGAGAAGCGGTTCGATGTTGCCGCTGTCGACCATGCTCACGAATTGATGCGGATGGTATTCCATCGAGTCGTACGCGGGGCAGGTCGCCGAGCATTTGCCGCACTTCATGCATTTGCGCGGGTTGACGCCGCTCATGCGAATGAGATCGTCTTGAAGATTCGTCTTATGCATCGTGATCCTCCTTTACGCCCAGCGCCTCGGCAAGAAGCTCCGTGAAATACACCACAGGGATGTCCGCGCCGTTCTTCATCAGATTGTAACGGCACAAGGGGCACGCGGTGATGATGAGATCGGCGCCGTTCGCCTTCGCATTTTCCACCACAGCGTTGCTCTTTTTCGCCGCGAGCGAGGGGCTTTCCGCCGACACGTAGCCACCGCAGCATTCGTTGCGGTTGGCAAACACGACAGGCGTACCGCCGAGCGCACGGATCATGTCTTCCATGATCGTCGGGTTTTCGGGATCGTCCATCGCCATCACAGACGAGGGGCGCAGGAGCAAGCAACCGTAGTAGCAGGCAACCTTTTTGCCCGTCAGCGGCTTTGCAACCTTTTCTTTGAGGGTGTCGTAACCAACGACATCACGAAGGAGCTCCAAGTAGTGGTAGACGGTCGTCTCACCGTTGTAGCCGCCGTCGGCGCCCATGTAGGCGTTGACTTTGCCGGCAAACTCTTTGTCGTTTTGCATCGCGTGGTTGGTTTGCTTGACCACATTGTGGCAAGCCGAGCAAACCGTCACAAGCGGTTGCTCTTTGTCGGCGGCGGCTTTGAGCAAACGCACCGACGACAATTTGGTGGCAACTTCGTCGCGAGCGGTCGTGAACACGCCGCCGCAGCATTGCCAATTTTCAACTTCTTCCAAGGTCACACCCAAAACGTCGGCGCAACGACGAGCGTACTCGTCGAGGACCTTCGCTTTGTTCTTCAGCGTGCAACCGGGAAAATAACTGACATTCATCGTTAAAGACCTCCCGTGGTTAAATCATCTCTTCCGGGTGGAACACCTCGTCAAAGCGCTCTGCGGTCAGGAAACCGAGTTCCACGCAAGCCTCTTTGAGGGAGATGTTATCTTTGTAGGCTTTCTTCGCCGTTTTCGCCGCGTTCTCATAACCGATGTAGGGGTTGAGAGCCGTCACGAGCATCAGCGAATTGTGCAGGTTGTGGTGCATCTTTTCCTTGTTAGCTTTGATGCCGACCGCGCAGTTCTTGTTGAAGGACACGATCGCTTCGGCAAGCAAGCGAGCCGATTGCAGGAAGTTGTACACGCACACAGGCATGAACACGTTGAGTTCGAAGTTGCCTTGCGAAGCCGCCATGCTCACCGCGACATCGTTACCCATGACTTGGACAGCGACCATGGTCACAGCCTCGCATTGGGTCGGGTTAACTTTGCCGGGCATGATGGACGAGCCGGGCTCGTTTTCGGGAATGAAGATTTCTCCGAGACCGTCGCGGGGGCCGGAAGCCAACCAGCGCACGTCGTTGGCGATCTTCATCATGTCGCAGGCAAGCGCTTTGATCGCGCCGTGAGCGAAGACGAGTTCGTCCTTCGAAGTGAGAGCATGGAATTTATTCGCCGCGGTCACGAAGGGCTTGCCGGTGATGGTCGCCACTTCGGCGGCAACCGCTTTGTCAAAGCCCGCGGGGGTGTTCAGACCGGTGCCGACGGCCGTGCCGCCCAACGCCAACTCATAAAGAGGCTCGATCGAACGGCGGATAAGCTCCACGTCCTTCTCGAGGCTCGAACGCCAGCCGCTGATCTCTTGGGTGAAGGAGATCGGGGTCGCGTCTTGCAAGTGGGTACGACCGCTCTTCACGATGCCTTCGTTCTCAACTTCCAAACGCTTGAAAGTCTCGATGAGGGTTTCGACAGCGGGGATCAGTTTCTCTTCGAGCGCGAGGACAGCCGCGATGTGCATCGCCGTCGGGAAGGTGTCGTTCGAGGACTGGCTCATGTTGACATCATCGTTGGGGTGAAGCAGCGTTTTGCCCAGAATTTGATTGCCGCGGTTGGCGATGACTTCGTTGGAGTTCATGTTCGATTGCGTGCCCGAACCGGTTTGCCACACAACAAGCGGGAAATGATCCTGCAGGTCGCCCGCGATCACTTCGTCACAAGCCTTGCGGATGGCGTCGAGCTTTTCGTCGGTCATTTTCTCGGGACGGAGCGCGTGGTTCGCGATCGCCGCCGCTTTCTTCAAGATGCCGAACGCATGAATGATTTCGGCGGGCATGGTTTCAATGCCGACACCGATTTCAAAGTTTTCGTGACTTCTTTGGGTTTGCGCCGCCCACAGACGGTCAGCAGGCACTTTCACTTCGCCCATCGAATCGTGTTCAATACGAAATTCCACAAAGGATCTTCCTTTCTGTTATGTATTCTGTATGGTGATTAAATCTTAATGCTGTTGATGACGGACTTGAGGCTGTCCGCGCTGTGGTGCAACGCCTTGACTTCGTCGTCGGTGAGCGGGAGCAAGATCTTGCTGTGTGCGCCCTTGTTGCCG
Organism: Acutalibacteraceae bacterium; assembly: GCA_045637645.1. Classification (GTDB taxonomy): domain Bacteria; phylum Bacillota; class Clostridia; order Oscillospirales; family Acutalibacteraceae; genus RGIG1959. Next base: position 7,571 of record JAZTZV010000023.1, read on the forward strand.
ACAATGTTGAGCAAGCTCAAGCACACGTCGTCGATGCCGTACTCGCCGTGGAGCATCGTCGAAACGGTCATCGTAGTATCGATGCCGCCGAGCAGGCATTTGCAAATATGCACAACCGACATTGAAACCGCATAGAAGGTCGCGCCCTTGCGCTCGATCACACGGGCACCCGACTTGCGGACGTAATCTTCGACTTCTGCTTTGTTGAACTGCGGATACTGAACCGAGGTCTGCACCGCGTTGTGATAGTCATCCACGGGCACGTTGGAGATGTTGGCCAGCGACCACGGAATGAAGGACGAATCACCGTGCTCACCGAGAACGTACGCATGCACGTTGCGTTGGTTGATGTTGTAGTACTCCGACAGGCGCGAACGCAAACGCGAGGTATCGAGGATGGTACCCGAACCGATGATGCGGGACTCGGGCAAACCTGAATATTTATTGAACGCGTACGTCAGCACGTCGACCGGATTGCTGACGATGACGTACGTTGCGTCGGGAGCATATTTAAGGATTTCGGAGCTGACGCTCTTGAGCACATCCACATTCGTCTGTGCCAGATCCAGACGGGATTGACCGGGCTTTCTGGCAAGACCCGAGGTGATGACGACAATGTTGGAATTGGCGGCATCCTCATAGGTGCCGGCATAGACCGAGCAGGGGCTGGAGAACGGGGTGCCTTGGCGGATGTCAAGCGATTCGCCGAGCGCCTTTTCTCCGTTGATATCGATCATGACGATCTCCGAAGCCGTACCGTTGATAGCCAACGTATACGCAATGGTGGAGCCGACACTACCGGTGCCGATGATGGTAATTTTGTTCATACGATCTCCTCTTTCTTTGTTGGATTTTTTATGTTTAAATTCAAAATATAAAAAGCTCGTTCGAGGGGACTCGAAAGTCTTTTCAGTATATTATATCACGTGCCTTCACGGTTTTCAATTCTTATTTGACAAAAATTTAACAAATCGGGCAAAAAAATATACCGTTTTCACTCGTTTTTTAGGATTTGAACGCGTATGCCGTTGAATTCCCGTGAGAAGAGCAAAGAACGATCTGAAAAACATGGATTGACAGATAAATCCGAATATATTATAATCACCGTATCATTATCTGTAAAATATATATTTGCTATCGTTAGCATATCAAAAACTGATTGCGGAGTGTGAAGTGAAATGGATATCAATTACAACCATTATCGCGTGTTTTACTATGTGGCAAAGTGCGGAAATTTCACCCAAGCGGCGTCACTTTTGATGAACAGCCAATCCAACATCACACGCACCATCAAGCTCATGGAAAACGAACTCGGTTGCACGTTGTTTGTACGTTCCAATCGCGGCGTGACGCTGACGCCCGAAGGCGAGCGGCTGTACGCCCACATTCGCATTGCGGTTGAACACATTTTGGCGGGAGAAGAAGAGTTGTCGTCCGAAAAGAGCACACTCGGCGGCACCATCTCAATCGGCACCAGCGGCGTGGCGCTTCGCTGCTTCCTCCTCCCTGTTCTCAAAGAATTTCAACAGCACAACCCACATGTACGGTTGCAAATCTCCAACCACTCCACGCCGCAAGCCATCGCGGCACTAAAAAACGGCGCGGTCGATTTGGCGCTTGTAACATCGCCCGTCGGCGAACACAAATCACTCAAAACGCGTAATGTAAAAGAGATCCACCATGTGGCAGTTTGCGGCACGGCGTTTGCGGAATTGGCGGACACCGTGTTGTCACTGTCGCAAATCGCCGCCTATCCCCTTGTGTCGCTCGGCCCGCACACCAAAACCCACGAGTTGTATACCGCTTGGTTTGCCGAGCACGGACTGCAATTCTCGCCCGACATCGAAGCCTATACCTCCGACCAAATCCTGCCCATTGTCAAAAAGAATCTCGGCATCGGTTTTGTTCCCGCCGAAATTTTGGCGGACGAAAACAGCGAAAAGCTGATTGAACTGCAATTACAGGAATCCATTCCGACGCGCCACATTTGCTTTTTGAAACGCCAAGACCAAACACTCAGCTTGGCGACAAAAGAACTGGAACGCATGATCATCAAATCCGCAGAAACATGATTGTATCCATCGGGAGGTCATCCGCAATGCACAAATTGCATTTTTCTCGCAAAACTGCTTGGATCACCGCCATCGCGGCGGTGGTGACCGCCGTTGCCGTGACGATCGGCACAGCAACGTTTTATGTCAACGATTATTACCGCGCAGACACCCAAGCAATCGAAGCATTCGCAGCAACGAACAGCACGCTTCCCGTCGTCGAAGGTGAAAATACGCTGTCGATTGCGCCGCCGAACGCGTCCAAAGGTTTGATTTTCTATCCGGGAGGCAAGGTCGATCCCGACGCCTATCTCCCGCTCATGCAAGCCTGTGCATCCGAAGGCATCCTCTGCGTAGTGGCGGAAATGCCGTTTCGTTTGGCGGTGCTGGATATCCACGCCGCCGATGATATCCGCGACGCACACCCCGAGATCGGCGAATGGTACATCGGCGGACATTCGCTTGGTGGGTCGATGGCGGCGGCGCACATCGCCGCTCGTGTCGATGATTACGAGGGGCTGATTTTACTCGCGGCATATTCCACCGCCGATTTGTCAAACACCGATTTGAAGGTATTATCCGTTTACGGCAGTGAAGACAACGTGCTGAACCTCGACAGTTACCATTCCTATGCCGACAATCTGCCGCTCAACACTTACGAAGAGATCATCGACGGCGGATGCCACGCCTATTTCGGGATGTACGGTGAGCAGGACGGCGACGGCGTTGCCGCCATCACAGCCGACGAGCAAATCGCACAAACCGCCGCGCTCATTGCGGATTTTATCGCTTGACTTTCCAAAGCGAGAGTGTTACAATAAGACCTGTAAAGCGTTGAGAAGGACGCCGTTTGTAAACCCGCTTTTTCCAGAGAGTGTCGTCGCGGCTGAAAGCGACATAAAAGACGTTGCAAACGTGCCACCGCCTTCGAGCGCACGGCTGAACCGCCTTGCGGATAAGTCGTGTCGGGTTGCTCCGTTATCGGCAGTTGAGGGTAGTTTTTCGACTACTGAATTTGGGTGGAACCACGGAGTTTGATCGCTTCGTCCCTGTTTTGCGGGGATGAAGCGTTTTTTATTTCTCGCAACCTCAAAAACTATATTCCATAAGGAGTGACCACACATGTTGAACATCACACTCAAAGGCGGCGACGTGCGCGAAGTGGCGGAGAACACCACTGTCGACGCGGTTTGCCGCGACATTTCCATGGGTCTTTACCGCGCCGCTTGCGCCGCGCGCGTCAACGGCAACGTTGTCGACCTGCGTTATGTGCTGACCGAAGATTGCTCGCTCGACATCCTCACATTTGACGATCTCGACGGCAAAAAAGCGTACTGGCACACCACCTCCCACATCATGGCACAGGCGGTTAAACGCTTGTATCCGCAAGTGAAACTGACCATCGGCCCGTCGATTGACAACGGCTTTTACTACGACTTCGATCTTGACGACACCTTGACGGCGGACGATCTGCCGAAGATCGAAGCGGAGATGAAGAAGATCATCAAAGAAGGTCTCGCGCTCGAGCGCTTTGCGCTTCCGAAAGCGGAGGCGCTCGAACTGATGAAAGACGAGCCCTACAAATGCGAATTGATCGAAGCGTTGCCCGACGGCGAGGAGATCTCGTTCTACAAGCAAGGCGATTTTGTCGATCTTTGCGCGGGTCCTCACCTGCCCGACACGGGTCGCGTGAAAGCGGTCAAGCTGCTCAGCGTGACGGGTGCTTACTGGCGCGGCGATGCAAAAAATAAGATGCTCAAGCGCATCTACGGCATTTCCTTCCCGAAAGCGTCCGAGCTCGAAGCGCATTTGACGATGCTTGAAGAAGCCAAAAAGCGCGACCACAACAAGCTCGGTCGTGAACTCGAACTGTTCACCACCTCGGACGTGATCGGTCAAGGCTTGCCGATCATGCTTCCGAAGGGTGCGCGCATCATCCAAACACTCCAACGCTTTGTGGAAGACGAAGAGCAAAAGCGCGGCTGGTTGCTCACCAAAACGCCCTACATGGCAAAGAGCGATCTGTACAAGATCTCAGGTCACTGGGATCACTATCAAGACGGCATGTTCGTCATGGGCGACGAGGAAGTCGACAAGGAAGTGTTCGCACTTCGCCCGATGACCTGCCCGTTCCAATATCAAGCCTATCTCAACCGCGCGCGTTCGTATCGCGATCTGCCCCTGCGTTACAACGAAACCTCCACCCTCTTCCGCAACGAGGCAAGCGGCGAGATGCACGGTTTGATCCGCGTGCGTCAGTTCACCATTTCGGAAGGTCACTTGATGTGCCGTCCCGATCAGCTTGAAGAAGAATTCAAGAACTGCCTCGAACTCGCGATCTTCATGCTCAAGACTCTCGGTTTGTACGAGGATGTGTCCTATCGCTTCTCGCAATGGGATCCCGACAACCGCGAGAAATACATCGGTACCGTTGAGCAATGGGACGAAGCGCAAGGCATCATGGAGCGCATCCTCAATGACCTCGAAGTCCCCTACGCGATCGGCATCGGTGAGGCAGCATTCTACGGTCCGAAACTGGACATCCAAATCAAGAACGTCCACGGCAAAGAAGATACGCTCATCACCATCCAAATCGACCAATTGCTTGCTGAGAAATTCGGCATGGAATACACCGACGCGGACGGCACGAAGAAGAACCCCTACATCATCCACCGCACCTCGATCGGCTGCTACGAGCGTACGCTCGCTCTGCTCATCGAAAAATACGCGGGTGCGTTCCCGCTGTGGCTTGCTCCCGAGCAAGTGCGCGTGATGCCCATTTCCGAGCGTCAAGCGGATGTTGCCGCGGCGGTAACAAAGCAATTGTTCGACGCGGGTATTCGCGCAGAATCCGATCTGCGTAACGAAAAAATCGGTTACAAGATCCGCGAAGCACAAATGCAAAAGGTTCCCTATATGCTCGTCATCGGCGACAAAGAAGCCGAAAGCGGCACCGTTTCCGTCCGTAAACGCGGCGAAGCGGGCGACCAAGGCTCCATGACCGTCGAAGAGTTTATGCAAAAAGCTCTCGTCGAAATTGCGACCAAAGCGCGATAAACCATATCAATAAAAAGAAGCGGCAAGCAGTTCACCGAACTGCTTGCCGCTTCTTGATTATTCATACATCGGGATGAATTCCGTTTGACCGGGATCGAGCACGATCGTGTTGCTGGTTGCGCTGTAACCGAAGCAGTCGGTGACAACACAATAGAGGCGGCGACCGATCACATCGTCGGTGTAGTCGGTATAATAGATCGGGCCTGTGATGGACGATTTTTTGAAAGTGGAGCTGCCGGCTTCGCAAACATACCACTCACACGTCATCTCATAGCCCTGCGCATCCACCACCACATACAGATCCTTGTTATACACATCATGCACAACTGTCGGTTGCATGGTGATCTTCGGGCGAATGGTACGCATGACGACCGTTTTGGATTGCACCGAATCGCCGTGCTGATCGGTGATGACACAGTACACTTTACGACCTGTTTTTTCAGGTGTCATAACAAAGGAATACGTCGACTTGGTCACCGACGATTTGTAGAACTTGGTATCCCCGGGATTGCAGAAGTACCACTGATACTTCAGTCCGTCGCCCTGTGCCTTCACAGTCACCGTTGCGGTGTCCTCAAGATACACAACCGTTTCGACAGGCTGCTGAGTGATCTTCAAGGTGGTATTCTTTTTAAAGGTGACGGTATCGGATTTCACCTTTTGACCGTATTTGTCGGTGATCAGGCAGTATGCCTTGCGGCCGTTCTTTTCGGCGGACATGGTGTAGGAATAGGTTGCTGTTTTAATCGAAGATTTGTAGAACACGCTGTCGCCGGGATTGCAGAAGTACCATTGATATTTCAATCCGTCGCCGATCGCCTTGACCGTTGCCGACACAGTCGCGCCGTATTTGGCGGTGTCGCTTTGCGGCTGAACGGTGATCTCGGGTGCCGAAATGCGCAGGGTGACCGTTTTGGATTGTACGGTATTGCCGTATGCATCCGTTGCGACACAGTACACCTGACGCCCCGATTTCGCGGAGGTCATTTTGTAGGAATAGGTACTGCCCGTGATCGAAGATTTATAGAATTTTTTGCTGCCGGGATTCTTGTAATACCACTGATAGGTCACATCAAGACCTTTCGCTTTGGCTGTGACCGAAACGGTTTCGCCGTTGCGGCAATCGGCATTCTTAGGTTGCGTGGTAAATTTCGGCTTGCCGTAATACACGGTTGCAACATCCGTCTGCACCGATTCACCGAATTGATCGGTAACCACACAATACACTTGCGTACCGATCATCTCGCGCGACATTTTGAACTGGTAAAGAGAATTGCTCGAGCTATCGTCCTTCACAAATTCCTCCGCTCCGACGGCCTTGACATACCACTCATATCTCGGAGAGAATCCGGCGTATGATACATAGATATCCATCTTTACAAGATCACCGGTATACGCATATTGATCCTGCGGCTTGGTATAGACCTTGGGTTTCATCGCTTTAAACTCTGCGACATCCGAGGTGACACTCTGACCATGGCGGTCAGTAACCACGCAATACACCTTTCGACCGATATCCTCTGTCGATATCGTAAACGCATATTTGGATTTGGTGATGGACGATTTGACATACTCCTCTGCATCGCGCTTGAGGACATACCACGTGTAGGTCAAGCCGTCACCCGTTGCTTTCAAAGAAACCTGCGCAGGACCGTGCAGATCGCTTTCGCAATCTTTGGGTTGCTTCGTGATTTCGGGGAATGTCTTGGTGACCTGCGCCACATTGGATTTCACCTTATTGCCGTATTGATCAGTCACCACGCAATACACCTTGCGGCCGTTACGGGCATCGGTCATGGTGGAGGTGTAAGTGTCGGTTTTGATCGATGATTTGCTGTAGGATTTGCTGGTCAGATCCTTGACGTACCACTGATACTTCAGCCCATCGCCTTTTGCCTTGACGGTAAAGGTGAAGGTACCGCCGCCAAGCGGAGTGGTGGTATCCTTCGGTTGCTTAGTGATGGTGACAGCCATCGTCGCCTTTACGACATTGGATTTGACCTGATTGCCGTATTGATCGGTCACAACGCAGTATGCCGTGCGACCGTTACGCGTGTCATTCATTTCAGCGGAATAGGTCGCCTTTTGAATAGACGATTTGCTATAGGATTGTCCGCCTGTATCCTTGATGTACCATTCATATTTGAGTCCGTCACCCTTGGCGACAACCGTGAATTTGAACATGTCTCCCTTTTGTGCGACTGTGCTTTCAGGCTGTTTGGTAATGGTTACGCTCGTCGTCGCCGCAACCGACAGCGGCATCATGGACAAAAGCAATCCCAACACCAGTATAATCGGCAATACGCGTTTCAGTTTCATAAAACTTCCTCCTTTGCGAAAGTCGTTTCGCGTGTTGATTATATCTACCAACGACAGCGGTTGACGATTACGCGCTTTTGGTTTAACGTTGATAGACTTATTATTTATAGTTTACACCCAACAAACCATTTTGTCAAACAAAACATACAACTTCCGCAAAAAATAACGCGCCATGCAAATTGCATGGCGCGCTTTGTGAATTCTTAATAATTCTCAGCGTGGACTTCGAAGTAAGCCTTCGGGTGGTTGCAGGTCGGGCAAAGCTCGGGAGCTTTGGTGCCGACAACCAAGTGACCGCAGTTGCGGCATTCCCAAACCTTCACGTCGCTCTTCTCGAAGACAGCGGCGGTTTCCACGTTTTTCAGCAGGGCGCGATAACGCTCCTCATGATGCTTCTCGATCGCGGCAACCAAACGGAATTTTGCGGCAAGCTCAGGGAAACCTTCCTCGTCAGCCGTTTTCGCAAAACCTTCGTACATATCCGTCCACTCGTAGTTCTCGCCTTCTGCTGCAGCGGCAAGGTTTTCAGCGGTATCACCCAACTCTTCAAGCTCTTTGAACCAGAGTTTTGCGTGCTCCTTCTCGTTGTCCGCCGTCTTCAAAAACAGAGCGGCAATTTGCTCAAAGCCTTGCTTTTTCGCAACGGACGCAAAGTATGTATACTTATTGCGCGCCATCGATTCGCCCGCAAACGCCTCTTGCAGATTTTTTTCGGTTTGAGTACCGGCATATTTGCTCATGATTGATTCCTCCTAAAATTTGAATATGTATCATAGATTGTGCCGCCTTTCCTTTTTTAGGAAAGGCAGCGCAACTATATTCCGTAATTATTCAGCCGAGAACATATCTTTGCCGACGCCGCAAAGCGGGCAGACCCAATCTTCGGGCAATTCTTCAAAAGCGGTGCCGGGAGCGATGCCGTTGTCGGGATCACCGACCGTAGGATCATACACATAACCGCAAACATCACACGTAAATTTCATTAAAACCGTCTCCTTTTACAGATAATTTTTCAGAATATCGACATAATAATCCTTCGGACGATAGCCGATCATCGTTTCCGCGACGTCGCCGTTTTGGAACAACACGACCATCGGGATGCTCGACACACCGAACTCCGAAGCCAAATCGGGACATTCATCCACATCAATTTTGCCGACAATCAGCTTACCGTCGTATTCGTCGGCAAGTTCTTCAATAATGGGCGCGAGCATACGACACGGTCCGCACCAAGTTGCCCAAAAATCCACCAAAACGGGTTGCTTAGCTTGCATGACAACCTCATCAAAGTTGTCGCTTGTAATCACAATTTCCGACATTCGATTGCACCTCCTGTAACCGATAGTGTGAAGCAAAGTTCTCGAAATTATTCCGCTTTGCCCCTTCACTGTAATAAAGTATAGCGTATCTTTTCCTAAAATTCAAGTGGTTTTGAACGGATTTTATAAAAAAACATCCCCGCTGTGACAAGTCACAACGGGGATGCTGTTGTTTAGAAGTTGATTACCAAATCAAGAATTACTCGTTGATCTTGGTGACAACGCCCGAACCAACGGTACGGCCGCCTTCACGGATAGCGAAGCGGAGGCCTTCCTCGATAGCGATCGGGGTGATGAGCTCGACGTCCATCTCGACGTTATCGCCAGGCATGCACATCTCGACACCCTCGGGGAGGTTAACAACGCCGGTCACGTCAGTGGTACGGAAGTAGAACTGCGGACGATAGTTGTTGAAGAACGGAGTATGACGGCCGCCTTCGTCCTTGCTCAGGACGTAAACCTGTCCACGGAACTTGGTGTGGGGCTTGATGGAACCGGGCTTGGCTATAACCTGGCCA
>JAZTZV010000024.1:0-2700 GCA_045637645.1 Acutalibacteraceae bacterium
TCGTCGGCAACGTCCGCCTCCGCTTCGGGTGCAGGTTCATCGACAACGTCCGTCTCTGCTTCGGGAGTGACTTCGTCGGCAACGGCGTTTTCGTCGAGTTCCGAATTGGATTTGTTCAAAATTTCGAGGATCGTGTTGACATCCGGAGTATCGTGCGAATTCAAATAGGCAAACACTTTGTCAAGCGTTTGATGTTCGGAAACGGCGGGCGCGGATTCGGGCGCAGGTGTCGTTTTAAGCGTCTCGTCTTGATACGCGTCAAGCGCAAAGTCTGCGGCACTGTATTCGCCGAGAAGGGGGCGACGCTTCGGCGTGCGACGCAGAGGATCGTATTGATAACGGCGGCAAGAATGTGACAAGGGCAGAGCACCGCCGCGTTGACAGAGGACCGTTGTTTTGTCGGCCGTCAACTTACCGTGAGCGCAGGTTTCACAGCGCGGTTCTTTGCGGTTGCCGAACAGTTTTTTCTTTGCCATACGATTTTCGCCGCCCTTTCGAAAGTATACTATTGTCAGTATAGCATAGCTGTCGGCGAAAATCCAGTCTTTTTTTACAGATCGTCCGCATCTTGTTCGGGAGCCTCGCCGTCGGCGGCGGTTCCCGTGTAACTCCCCAAAATATCCGACAGATTTCGGCGGCTTTGGTTTTTCAAAATGCGAGCATCTACCAAGGCTTTGGCGGTAGGGGATTCGGCTTTTTTCTTGTTGTCCATAAACGGCACCTCCTTAATAATCGGCAATGTGAAGTTTGAAATAGGCCTGCGGCTTTTTGCAAACGGGGCAAACGGCGGGCGGTGTTGCGCCTGTGTGCAGATGCCCGCAATTCATGCAGATCCACACGGTTTGTTCGTCGCGTTTGAAAACGGCACCGTTGTTCAAATTATCGATCAGAGTGCGATAGCGGGTTTCGTGAGCACTTTCGATTTTGGCGACTAAATCAAATGCGGCGGCAATATCGAGAAATCCTTCTTCGCGTGCGGTTTTGGCAAATTCGCTGTACATTTGCGCCCATTCGTAATGCTCGCCGCCTGCGGCGTCTTCGAGATTTCGAAGCGTGGACGGCAGGTCACCGCCGTGGAAGGCTTTGAGCCACAATTCGGCGTGTTCTTTTTCGTTATGAGCGGTTTCACGGAAGATGTCGGCGATTTGTTCAAATCCTTCCTCGTGCGCTTTGGCGGCATAGAAGGTATATTTGTTTCGCGCTTGTGATTCGCCCGCGAATGCCGCAAGCAGATTGGCTTTGGTGCGACTTTCTTGGAAATCCATTAGGAAAATTCCTCCTTTGATAAAGATGGCAACAATGGTTGTTGTGTTGTCAGTATGCCCGCGTAAAACGGGTTCATACAACGACGACAAGAGGTGAAAATTCGTTTCCGCCGACTTATGCCGAAAAGAGCGTCAAAACCGCGAAAAAAGTTTCAAAAAGGGGCTAAAAAATTCCGAAATGCGGTTGAAATATGAACGGATTTTCGCTATAATATACTATAATTGCCGTTCTATATGCGACGGCGGCGTGAAACGGGCTTTTGAACGGCTCGCGACACCGAGTAAATTTGTTCCGAAAGGACTGTATCAATATGGCAGACAAGAAAAAAATGGTAGAAGCCATCACCGCGATGGATGAGGACTTCACCAAATGGTATACCGACGTTGTCAAAAAAGCGGAGCTTGCCGATTATTCGGGCGTGCGCGGTTGCATGATCGTGCGTCCCTACGGCACGGCGCTGTGGGAAAATATTCGCGATGACCTGGATCGCCGCTTCAAGGCGCTCGGTCACGAAAACATCATGATGCCGCTGTTCATCCCCGAGAGCCTGCTCCAACGCGAGAAGGATCACGTGGAAGGCTTCGCTCCCGAAGTGGCGTGGGTCACGCACGGCGGCGAAGAGAAGCTCGCTGAGCGTCTTTGCGTGCGCCCGACGAGTGAGACGGTGTTCTGCGAGCATTATGCCAACATCATTCATTCGTACCGCGATCTCCCGAAGCTCTACAACCAATGGTGCTCGGTGGTCCGTTGGGAGAAGACCACGCGTCCGTTCCTGCGCACGATGGAGTTCTATTGGCAAGAGGGTCACACCATGCATGAGACGGCGGACGAGGCATGGGCAGAGACCGAGCAAATGCTCAACGTGTATGCGGATTTCTGCGAGCAATCGCTGGCGATCCCCGTTGTGAAGGGTCGCAAAACCGACAAAGAAAAGTTTGCAGGCGCGGAAGCGACCTACACCATCGAAGCGATGATGCACGATGGTAAAGCGCTCCAAAGCGGCACCAGCCACTACTTCGGCGACGGTTTTGCGCGCGCGTTCGGCATTCAATTCACCGGTCGCGACAATACCCTGCAATATCCGCATCAAACCTCGTGGGGCATGTCCACGCGCATCATCGGCGCGATTATCATGACTCACGGCGATGACAACGGTCTTGTGTTGCCGCCGCGCGTGGCGCCGACGCAGGTTGTCATTGTGCCGATCGCGATGCACAAAGAGGGTGTGCTGGAGAAAGCCACCGAACTTAAAGAGCGTTTGCAAAACACGGTGCGCGTGAAGTTGGATGCGACCGACAACTCGCCCGGTTGGAAATTCGCCGAGTACGAGATGAAGGGTGTGCCGCTCCGTTTGGAAATCGGCCCGAAGGATATCGAGAACGAGCAATGCGTCGTGGTGCGCCGCGACACCCGCGAGAAGATCGTGGTCAAGCT
>JAZTZV010000025.1:0-7702 GCA_045637645.1 Acutalibacteraceae bacterium
CATCCCACGTGTTGAACGCGGCGTAGGCTTCCTCGCCCACGTCGTCGATTTTGATGTAAATTTGGATGCGACCCGAGCCGTCACGAAGATCGACAAAACTCGCTTTGCCCATATCGCGCCAGGTCATCAAGCGACCCGCGACCACAACTTCGGTGTTCTCGAGTTGCTCAAAATTCTCCACGATCTCCGCCGCATGATGCGTTTGATCGAATTTGGTGATGGTAAAAGGATCGTTACCTGCATCTTGAAGCGCCGCCAATTTGTCACGACGAATTTGCAACAATTCGCTCAGGCTGAGTTCCTCCTGCGGTGCAGTGGGTTTTTGACTCATAATGAAATCTGCCTTTCTTATTTGGAAATCTTCGTAATTTTGTACTTCACGGTACCGAGGGGGATCTCCACCTCAACCACGGTGTTGACCTTTTGACCGAGGAGCGCTTTGCCGATGGGCGATTCGTCGGAGATGAGACCCTCGAACGGATCGGCTTCGGTCACGCCGACGATGCGATATTCTTCCGATTCGCCGGTTTCCACGTTCTTGATTTTCACAGCAAGACCCACGCGCACCACGTCGTTGGTCAGCGCGCTGGCATCGACGATTTGTACGTTTTTGAGTTGCTCTTCGATTTCGGCGATACGCGCTTCGATGATCGCTTGCTCGTTTTTCGCCTCGTCATATTCGCTGTTTTCGGACAAGTCGCCGAACGACACCGCCGTCTTGATTTTCTCGGCAATGTTTTTACGTTCTACGGTTTTGAGGGTTTCGAGTTCCGCCTCCAGTTTTTTGAGGCCTTCTTCTGTAACAAAAATTTCTTTTGCCATGATTCAATCATCCTTTCAAAGCATATCGCTATCGGTTAATTATACTAAAAAGAATCCCTGCTGTCAAGTCACAGCACGGTATAGATCCCACATTCATACAAAAGGCGGGTGCCTTCGTCGGTTTCAAACGGCAAAAGCGCACGCGCGACCAACAAATCGTCGTTATTGTCGATGTCGGTTCTCTTCAAATGCGCATAATCGCCGTCCAGTCGCGTGACGATATATTCAAACGGACCCATCAAGATTCCTCCTTACGAAAACGCTCTCAAACGGAACGGCACGCCGATCTCATCGGCAAGCATTTGGCAACGCGCCGCTTGATCCTCGGTGATGACATCGACCGCCGTCACCATCACTTTCGGGAACAGCGGCTTGCACGCACGCACAAACGCCACCATTGCTTCAAACGAGCCGTCGCCGAAACAAGGGTTCGTCACCTGCTGATATTCTTCTGCTGTCGGCGCATTCATGCTCACCGACATCACGTCGATCAAGCCCTCAAGAAGCTTCGGAACATCCTTGCCGTTCGAAAGGCTTCCCAGACCGTTGGTGTTCAGACGAATCGAAATGTCGCTCACCGAACGGATATATCGCGCCGCCGCGATCAGCACGTCGAGCGCCTCGGTGGGTTCACCGTAACCGCAAAACACCACTTCGTCGTATTGCGATAAATCTTTTTCTTTGAAGGCATCAAGCACCTCTTGCTCAGAGGGATCACGCTCCAGCCACAGACTGTCCGCCGTGCCGACGCCGTCGTGACCGAGGCGAATGCAGAATGTGCACGCGCAGGTGCAACGGTTGGTCAGGTTGACATACAACCCTTTTTCGTATTCATACAAAATGATCATATTGATCGTTCTCCTTTATTTCATCAAACGCTTTTTCACATTGGCGCGATCAAACGCCACGCCGACGAGCCAAAACATCACCGCCGCACCGATTGCTTGAGCGGAACCGCCCCACAACGTCGACAGGATCGGAGCGATCCAGTTTCCAAACAGAATCACTTCCGCAAAATAGTATCCGACGATGCCGATCACGCCCGCGAGCGCCATCGCGATCACATTTCGTTTAACCAACACGTTTTCGGCTTTACACGTAAAGCACGCCGCCATCGCCGCTTTGATCAGCACGGTGAACACCGCCCAATGCGGCGCACCCGACAAAATGTCGGCGAGACCCGCGCCGACGCCCGCCGCCGCCATCGCATACGGTGTCGGCAAAAATCCCGCCGCCAAATAGATGAACGCATCACCGAGGTGGATATACCCTCCCGATGTTCCGACGGGAATGTGGAACAAAAACGCCGTCGTCACACAAATGATGGATGCCAACAACGCCGTCATCACCAAGCGTTGCACAACACGAGATTTCACGAATCGATCAACTCCTTCAAGCAATGTTCAAACAGCACGCCATGTTTCGGATCGGCACCCATGTTGTACGTATACGCCGTGGTGCGTGCGACGAATCCCGCCGCCAGATCCACCGCTTTTTCGATTGCATCTCCGCGCAACAACGCACCGCACAGCACCGACGCGAACAAATCGCCCGTGCCGGGATAACGCCCCGTCGAGAACGGCTTTTCGATCAGCGTCGCAGTTTTGGTCGAGGCGTTATATACACACGAGCCGATGTGCGTCGGCGACGTGCGCACACCGGTCAGCACCACCGTTTGCGGCCCGAGCCTCGCCACACCTTCGCACAAACGCACCGCCGTTTCATAATCGAGCGATTCGCCTTGATAGGCGGTGTCGGTCAAGAGGCAGGCTTCGGTGATATTCGGTGTGACGATGTCGGCGATGCGCACCAAATCGCGCATACCGCGACACATCTCATCCGTATAGGTCGCGTAGACCTTGCCGTTGTCCGCCATCACGGGATCGACCAGCACAAACGCCTTTTCGGGCATGTGCGATGCGATGTCTCGCACGATCGCGATTTGCTCCGCCGAGCCGAGGAAGCCCGTGTAGAGCGCATCAAACGGCATGTGTTCTTGTTGCCATTTTTCGTAGTATTCACGCATGTGAGGTGTGAAATCCACGAACGAGTAATGTTCAAAGCCCGTTTGCGCGGACAGGATCGCCGTCGGCAACGGGCAACATTGCACCCCCATCACGCTGAGGACAGGAATCGCCACCGTCAACGACGCACGTCCGATCCCCGAAAGATCGTTGATGCACGCCGCGGCAGGTAACGCTCTCGCCATGATTCACCCCTCCTTTTGAAATCTCGATATTCACTCTATTGTATCATAGTACCGACTTCGCGCAATGTCAAGATTTTTCGACGAAACCGGCAATTTTGTTCATGAAAAAATCAAAATTCTTTCACACCCCCTTCACGCTTTGTTCAACACTTGCTTCCCTTTTTATTGTATACTCTAATCACGGTAAGACACACACTTTCATTTGCTTTCTCCTCACCATTTGTTCCCGCAAATGGTAATTTCTCCTCATTTTCTTCTCAAACCAATGGAGCGCTTCGCTTTTTGCGAGGCGCTCCATTGGTTTTTGTCTTGCAAATCCTCGCGCAAGATGCTATACTGAAGGCAAGGCATATATATTAAGGAGGATTGTCAGTTATGAAAATAAAACGAATCTTGTCCGCTGTGCTGTGCGGATCACTGTTGTTCACCTGCGTGGGCATGACAGGTTGCGGCGAAACCAAACCGTCGAACACGCTCGACGGCAAAAAGCTGGTCGTATACGGCGACAGCTTGACTGCGTTCGGCACCTGGCCTTTAACTACCGCTGAAAACTGCAATATGTATTTGTTCAACGGCGCGACAGGCGGCATCAACACAAGCGAAGCACTCGATCGTTTTGAAAAATACGTAATCGAGCGCGAACCCGATTTTGTCACGTTCTGCTTCGGTCAAAACGACCTGTTGATGGAAGGTATCGATCAACCGCAAGTCACCCCCGCGCAATTCAAAGAAAACCTCAAGATCATGTGCGAGAAAACCACCGAGATCGGCGCAACACCGATTTTGATGACCTGCAGTTACATGGCGATCGGCTACTGGTGGTCGTCGCAAGGTCAAAACCGCACCCACTACGCCAACGTCGGTTCGCCGCTTGATTGGCTGGATCAATATTGTAACGCGGTGCGTGAGCTTGCCGAAGAAGGCGGCTACGGTCTTGTCGATATTCGCGCGGCTTGCGACGAATACGACACCGAACTGTTCCTCACCAAAGACGGCGTTCACCTCGCCGACCTCGGCAACCAAGTGTACGCCGAGCTGCTGACCGCTTATTTGAAAAACACCTACGGCAACGACCCCAAGGCCGAGAAGATCACCACACGTTATCCCTCGGTTTCGTCGCCCGCCGAACCCGCTGAAATGGACATCATTTCCTACGACCCCGCCGACTGGGACACCCCGATCGCAGGCGAGATGGAATTTGACGTAAACGAGGAAGGTCACCTGCTCATCAGCAACACCACCGGCAAATGGCCCGACGCGCAATACACCGCCGATACCTCCGTTTATGTTCCCGTTGAAGGCACCAAGCTCGTGTGCGACTTCTTCACCTCCCCCGGTGTGAGCACCAGCATCATCCTGTTCTACAACGGTGCGACGCCGTTCGCCACCACGACCGGACAATACGAAGTCATCAACACCCACCTCGGCGTGAATACCGCTCCCGTCTCCAACGATATCACCCCCAACCAAGACGTGCAAGTGACCATCGATTTGAAAGATGTTGTCCCCGACACCGCGATTGACGAAAAAGGCAACGTGCTGATTTCGGGCGTGAAAATTTACGCCGCGGGCGGCATGTATGTGCCTGTGGTCGTCCGCAAACTGGCGGTTGCCACCAACGGCGCTCCCAACGAATAAGCAATTTCAAAAAGGCTTTCGCGACGGCGGAAGCCTTTTTTCTTGACGAATACAAACACCGCATATTATAATAAACCCGCAAGGAGGCGAATCTATGACACGTTCCAACGCTCTTCCCCTGCTGTTTCGCGGGAGTTACATTCTCATCGGCATTGTCGGTATTTTGGCAAGTCTCGGTTTGTTCGACGGCGCGTTTCGCGACGATTTTTACCTGCCGTTTACGCATTTAAGCAACTACGCCTGCATCGGTATTATGCTGGTTCGATTGATCGCGACGATCCGCGCACCGCAAACACGCGGGCACGTTAACCCGCTCTTGAGTTTCATCGGACTGACGGCGATTTTGTTGACGTTTACGGTGTTTCACTTGGTGCTCGCCCCCGCTCCCGGACGTGATCCGTCGCTCAATTACCGCCCCGCCAGCATCCTGCTTCACGTGGTGTTGCCGCTGATGTATACGCTTGATTGGCTGATATTCACCGAACACGGACGCTTGCCGTGGTACGCACCTTTGGCGGCGGTCGCTTCTCCTCTTGTGTACGCAATCTTCGTCTTCACAAGAGCGGCAATATTTTCATTTGATTCGACACGTGCAACGCTCTATCCGTACTTTTTCCTTGATCTCGACAAACGCTCCCCGCTGACGGTGGCAGGTTTTATGGGGTTGATTTTGATCGGATATTTGATACTTGGGTATCTCATTCTTGCGGCAGATCGCCTTCTTTCAATACGACACAAACCAAAAACGCCGACGGCATGATGCCGTCTGCGTTTCATTTTAAAAAATCCACACATCGTCCTCGCCGCTTTGTGCGGCGACGGTCAACAGGAAATCGCGATTTTCAAGCGCGCCCGTGGCTTTGAGCGCCATTTGCGCGGTGGTTTGCGCAAGAAGCGGTGTGTTGTTTTCGCGACTCAAATGCGCCAACACAAAGCGCGTAGTACCGCTTGCGAGCAACTGCGGCAACAAGGCGGCGCAATGCTCATTCGACAAATGCCCGACACCGCTCAAGATGCGTGATTTCAGATAATACGGATAGGGGCCGTTTTCCAACATCCTCACATCGTGATTGGACTCGATATGCACCAAGTCACATCCCGTGATCGCGTGTTTCACCGCTTCGGTCAAATGCCCCATATCGGTGGCAACGGCGGCGGTGCGCTCGTCGGGAAAGGTGATGCGATAGCCACAGCTTTGACGGCTGTCGTGCGGCGTAGCAAACGGCGCAACCGACATCCCCGCCACGTCTACTGCCGCGTCGATCACATGAACCGACACGCCCGTCGGCAGACCGTCTTTTTCCAAAATCGCATCGAGCGTGCCGCGCGTGGCATATACAGGCACGGGATATTGCTTGAGAAATACTTTCAAACCGCTGATATGGTCGGCGTGTTCGTGCGTCAAAAAGATGCCGCCGAGCGTCGCGGGATCGATATTGCGATCGGCAAGCGCCGTTTTGATGCGTTTGGCGGACACGCCCGCATCCACCAAGATGCCGCCGTCGGCGGTGCCGAAATAGGTGCAGTTGCCGCTGCTGCCGCTGAAAAGCGGACAATATCGTGCCATAGCGTTCTCCTTTGCAAAAAATGAGGTCGTTGTGCATGTCACACAACGACCCTTTCGGATTGTTTACATCATATCGCTTGTGCGGCGGACGGTGCCACATAAATGCGTTCAATGTCCGCGCCAAGGGATTGCAGTTTTTCCACAATATCCTCATAACCGCGCTCGATGTAGCAGATGTCGTCGACGATCGTCACACCGTCGGCGGCAAGACCCGCGATGACCATCGCCGCGCCTGCACGCAAGTCGTTGGCACGAACGGGAGCGCCTTTGAGTTCCGCGACGCCTTGGAACACCGCGGTGTTACCGTTAACGGTGACATCCGCGCCCATGCGGCGCAGTTCGCTCAAATATTTGAATCGATTGTCCCAAATGTTCTCGGTGAGGAAGCTGGTGCCTTGCGCGGTGGCAAGAAGCACCGCAATTTGCGGTTGCATATCCGTCGGGAAGCCGGGGTGCGGCATCGTTTTCACGGTGCAATGACGAAGCGGTTTGTCGCAGGAAACGCGAATCGCGTCCTCGTCTTCGAGTTCTTCGATCGTGGCGCCCATTTCTTCGAGTTTGGCGGTGATGGATTCGAGGTGCTTCGGAATGACACCGCGGACCAGCACGTTGCCGCGCGTGGCGACAGCCGCCGCCATGTATGTACCCGCTTCGATTTGATCGGGGATGATGGAATAGTTCGCGCCGCGCAGATAATCCACGCCGCGAATTTTGATCACGTCGGTACCCGCGCCACGCACGTCCGCGCCCATCGAGTTGAGGAAGTTGGCAAGGTCGACGATGTGGGGCTCTTTGGCGGCGTTTTCGATCACGGTCAAGCCTTTGGCGCGCACCGCGGCAAGCATGATGTTCACCGTGGCACCGACCGACACTTGGTCAAGATAGACCGAGTTGCCGACAAGATCGCCGTTCGCTTTGACTTCGATCATGCCGTTGTCGGGCGAATCGGGCACTTCCGCACCGAGAGCGCGGAAGCCTTTGAGGTGCAAATCGATCGGGCGGACGCCGAAATTGCAACCGCCGGGAAGCGACGAGCGCGCCACACCGAAACGGCCGAGAAGCGAGCCGAGATAGTAATACGACGCGCGCATATGTTGCGACAAATCGTGCGGCACCACGTGCGTCACCAGATGCGACGGGTCAATCTCGAGTGTATGCGAATCCAGTCGGCGAATCTTGGCGCCGAGAGCGGACAATATCTCTAACGATAACGAAACATCGGAAATATTCGGAATATTTTCAATGCAGCAAACTTCTTGCGTCAGTACGACTGCGGCCAGAATCGGCAACACGGCGTTCTTCGCGCCGCTGATGTCGACCGTACCGACAAGAGGTTTGCCGCCGCAAATACGATATTTTTCCAAAGGCGGTCACCCTCCGTTCGGATCAAATTTATATAAACATACGCGGATAGTCTCTGTATATTATAGCACAAGATATGAAAATTTCAACCCATTTTGAACGCA
>JAZTZV010000026.1:0-10271 GCA_045637645.1 Acutalibacteraceae bacterium
AACCGTGCTTCGGTTTCGTGTCGGTCTCGAGCTTGTCGTTGACAACGCCCGTGCCGCCGAACTCAACGGCATCGGTGGAAAACACTTCGCGGTAGGTGCCGTAACGAGGTACGCCGATGCGATAGTGTTCTCGCTTGACGGGATTGAAGTTGCACAGCACGATCGTTTCCTTGCCGCGTCGGTCGATGCGGCGGAAGACGATGACGCTTTGGGTGTAATCGTCATGCGCGATCCACGAAAACCCTTCCCATGAAAAATCGTTCTGCCACAGAGTCGGGTTGTCCAAATAAAAGCGATTGAGCGCTTTGGTAAACGTGTGAAACCGTTGATGCGCGTCCTGTTCAAGCAAGGGCCAATCGAGTTGCGATTGGTAATCCCATTCTTTGAACTGAGCAAATTCACTGCCCATGAACAAAAGCTTTTTGCCGGGGTGCGCCATCATATAACCAAGGAAGGTACGCGCTTCGGCAAACTTCTCCTCGTAAGTTCCGGGCATTTTGTTGATCAGCGAGCCTTTGCCGTGCACCACTTCGTCGTGCGAGATGGGCAACACAAAGTTCTCGGAAAAGGCGTAGAAGAACGAGAACGTCAAGCTGTCGTGATGATCCTTGCGGAACAGCGGATCCAGCGACATGTAACGGAGCATATCGTTCATCCAGCCCATGTTCCATTTGTAGTTGAAGCCGAGGCCGCCGTCGCTTGTCGGGCGGGACACCATCGGCCACGCGGTGGATTCTTCGGCGATCATCATCGTTTGCGGATGCGCGGCGAAGACCGCTTCGTTCAAGATCCGCAAAAACTCGACCGCTTCCAGATTTTCTCGCCCGCCGAATTTATTCGGAACCCATTGCCCGTGTTCGCGATTATAGTCAAGATACAGCATCGAAGCGACTGCATCCATGCGCAAGCCATCGACATGGAATTGTTCGATCCAATACAGCGCGTTGGAGATCAGGAAACTGCGCACTTCGGGACGGCCGAAGTCGAACACGCATGTACCCCATTCCCGATGCTCGCCTTTGCGAGGATCGGCGTATTCGTAGCAGGGAGTGCCGTCAAAACGGAACAATCCCGCCGCGTCGCGCGGAAAATGCGCGGGAACCCAATCCAAGATCACGCCGATGTCGTTTTGGTGACAACGATCCACAAACCGCATCAATTGATCGGGGGTGCCGTAGCGCGAGGTCGGCGCGTAATACCCCGTTACTTGATACCCCCACGAGCCATCGTAAGGATATTCCGTGAGCGGAAGAAGTTCGATATGCGTATAGCCCATATCCTTGACGTAGGGAATTAACTCATCCGCCAGCGTTTCATAATCAAGCGGTTCGCCGTCTTGTCCGCGACGCCACGAACCGGCATGTACTTCATAAATATTCACGGGGCAGTCGTAAATAGACCGCTTATTTTTGGCTTTGAGCCAAGCCGCGTCTTCCCATTTGTACAAATCGGTCGAAAAGATTTTGGACGCGGTGGCGGGACGAAGCTCCGCATGTGTGGCGTAGGGGTCGGCTTTCATCAGTTCGACACCGTCGTGGGTGCAGACCCAATACTTATACACATCGCCTTCGCGCAAACCGTCGACAACCGTCTCCCACACGCCGTCGTCGCGGCGCGTCATTGAACTGCGGCGGGGATCCCAGTCGTTGAAATCTCCGACAACGGAAACCGAACGCGCATTCGGTGCCCACACGCGAAATATATAGCGTCCGCTTTCAACGCGGCGACAACCCATTTCCAAATAGGCACGACAATGGATCCCTTTGTGGATATACGCGGAAACGTCCTTCGTCGGCACGATCTTCACCCCTCCTTTTCGCCCGAGATTTATAAAAAGGCATAATACTCTACATTCATGCTTGTATTGTACCAATTTCTTTCAAAAAATGCAAGGGGTTTTGTATAGTTTCTTATAAGCTTTTTCGAGAAATTTCTCAAATATTGGTTATATTGCACAATTCCAACACGCGGTTGCTGTGTAGATTTATGTTCAGACGTTTCACACGGCACATATCCCCCGCTTCGCCGTCATAAGATAGAAGTGCAAACGATTCAAAGGAGTGTTCACTCATGCCAACCGATCCGCAAACCATGCCGCATCAATTGGTGCTTGATGACCGCCGACGCTTATCGGTATCGGGAGTCTCGCAAGTCGACAGCTTCGACGACAACACCGTGGTCGCCCACACCACGCTCGGTGAACTGACGATCAAAGGACAAGACCTGCACATTTGCCGCCTCAACACGGAAACAGGAGACTTGACGATGGAAGGGCACATCGACGCAATGGAATACAACGATTTACCGACGAGCAAAGGCGGACGCTTTCGCCGTTGGTTCCGATAAGGCGGCGGCGCTATGATGACATCCAATCATGAACAGCTGATCTTATTGCTTCGATGCATGGGACTCGGGATGTGGCTCGGTGTCTTATGGGAATGGATCCAACTGATCCGACGCGCCGCTGTTGCCGGCAAACACCGCCGCATTGCCGCGTTTGCCGTGGATTTTATCGGCACACTTCTGAGCGGAGGGGTCGTGTTTTTATTCGCTTTGGCCGCCAACAACGGTGAATTGCGCGCTGTGATGCTTATTGCGATCGCTGTCGGTATGGCCACCGAGCACCGCACGATCGGGCGCCTGATTCGCGTTTTCACGCCGTACATTTGCCGATTTTGGAAACATATTTCGCACTTTTGGGAGCAATTGTGCAATAATTTTTTTACACTCGCAAAGGTTGTGCGAAAAAAGCCGAAAAAAGTTGGTTTTTTTTATAAAAAACACTTGCAGGAATGACAGGTTTGGGTGTATAATCTTCGTATAATTAACATTCTTGTAATCTTCGCTTTTTTCGAATACACACCTTCCCTGTTTCAATCGGAAAGGATCGCATGACGCAATGAAAAATGTTTTCAAAGAGAAACAAAATCTCATATTCCGCATCGCCGTTGCCGCGCTGTTGGTTTGGGTTCTGGTTTCGCTGTTTCAGCTTCAAATTGAGATTCGCGACAAGCAAGCGGATCTCAACGATTTGCAAGCGCAAATCACCGCACAACAGCGCATCAACGAGGAACTTGAAACCAAAACCGCCAACGACGACGAATATTTGGAGCAGCAAGCCCGCAACAAGGATCTTGCAAAACCCGGCGATCTTGTTTTCAAAGAGATCCCCGGCAACTGACAACAAATCGATTCTGTTGTCGCAACCACGTTATTCTTTTCCCGCGCACAGCGGGTTCACAGGAGGATTTTGAGCAGTGCAAATCGAGGTAGGAACCATTTTAGAAGGTAAAATCACAGGCATCACCAAATTCGGCGCGTTTGTCGAACTGGCACCGGGAAAAACCGGTATGGTCCACATTTCCGAAGTCGCCAACACGTACGTCAAGGAAATCACCGACCATATCAGTGAAGGGCAAACCGTCAAGGTCAAGGTGCTGAACATCGGCGAAGACGGCAAGATCAGCTTGTCGATTAAAAAAGCGACGCCGCCCCCCACGCGCGCTCCGCGTCAACCCGTTCAAAGCGCCGGTCGTCCGGGCAACTTCGAATGGCAATCTTCCTCGAGCCGTCGCAACGGCAACGAAAGCTTTGAAGACATGATGTCCCGTTTTAAGCAAACGAGTGACGAAAAAATGTCGGATCTCAAGCGCTCCGTTGACGGCAAGCACGGCGGCTTCGCGCCGCGCCGCGGTTCCAATAAGCCGCCCCAAATGTAATTTCAAACGAGCGAATTAAACAGGGAACCGTAATTTCCGCGGTCGTTCGATCGCAGAAACTGCCGTTCCCTTTTTTCGTATCGCAAACTCTTTTTTGAATTTCGGGTGTTGAATATATGCGTATTGTATGCCTTGCCGAAAACACCGCCGTCGACAAATCCTTCGGCGCGGAGCACGGCTTATCGCTTTACATCGAAACCGATCGCCGCAAGCTGTTGTTCGACATGGGGCAATCGGCTCTGTTTTTACAAAATGCCGCGCAAGTAGGTGTATCGATAGCAGATGTAGACACCGCCGTAGTTTCACACGGACATTATGACCACGGCGGCGGACTCGCCGCGTTTTTGTCACAAAACGCAACCGCTCCCGTCTACATCAGTCGTTTCGCTTTTGAACCGCATGTCAACGGTGAGAAATACATCGGACTTGACACGTCACTTGCACCGCACGAACGCTTGCGTTTGACCGACGGTGTTATTTCACTCGGCGACGGTCTCACGCTATACGCCGACGCACTCGACATCGGTCAGCTTGCACACGGAAGCGCGGGATTATCCGTCGTGCGTGACGGCAAATGCCTTCCCGACGATTTCCGCCACGAGCAATATCTTCTTATCGAAGACAACGGCAACCGCGTGCTGATCAGCGGTTGCTCCCATCGCGGTATCATCGAAATCACGGAGTATTTTCGCCCCGACGTTCTCATCGGCGGGTTCCATCTTTCCAAGTTGACCCCCGAACAGGCAGTGACCGATTACGCATCGCGTTTGAATGCTCACCCCACCGTCTACTACACCTGTCATTGCACCGGTGTCGCACAATATGAAGCCTTGCGAGAGGTCATGCCGCGCTTACGGTATCTCGCAAGCGGACAAGAGCTTACACTGTAAAGGAACTCTCATTATGGAACATTTGCATTTCTGTGCCCCTTGCCTGTTTGGTCTTGAGGGTATTTTGGCAGACGAACTGCGCCGCATGGGCGCATCGGATGTCACGCCGCAAAACGGTCGCGTAATGTTCGGCGGCGACGCGGCGATGCTCGCACGCGCCAACATCAACTCTCGTTACGCCGAGCGCATCCAACTGCATATCGGCAGTTTCCGCGCCATCACCTTCGACCAACTGTTCGAAGGCGTCAAAGCGTTGCCTTGGGAAAATTTCATCGGCAAAACCGACCGCTTCCCCGTCAAAGGTTGGTCGTTGCAATCCGCACTTCATTCCATCCCCGACTGCCAAAAGATCGTCAAAAAAGCGGTGGTGGAACGGCTGAAATCCCGCTATCACATCGGATGGTTTGAAGAAACAGGTGCGCTGTATCAAATCCAGTTCACCATTTTAAAGGATGAAGTCACCGTACTGATCGATACCAGCGGTGCAGGTCTTCACAAGCGCGGCTATCGACAAAACGCGGGCGGAGCCCCGATCAAAGAAACACTTGCCGCCGCGATCGTCGACGTGACCCGCGCGCGCTTATCCCCCGTCATCTGCGATCCCTGTTGCGGTTCGGGCACGATGCTCATTGAAGCGGCACTTGCCGCCAAACGCATCGCCCCCGGCATCAACCGACGTTTCGTGTCATCGGAATGGTCGCTCGCTCCTTACGAAATTTGGGAAGAGGAACGCGCTCGCGCCAAAGCCGCTGAACGTCCCGATCAACAATTTGTTGCCATCGGCGGCGACCTGGATCCCGAGGCGGTGCGCTTGACCAAAGACAACGCACTCAAAGCGGGTGTCGGCGAACACATTGAGGCTTCGGTGCAGGATCTGCGTCATTTCGAACCGAAGGGCGAACGCGGTATTGTGCTTTGCAACCCGCCGTACGGTGAACGCTTGCTGGACATCAAGGAAGCTCAACGCATCATTCGTGAACTCGGCCGCGTGTTTGTGCCGCAAGCCGGCTGGCAATACGCGATCATCAGCCCCGACGAGCAATTCGAAGAGTTGTTCGGACGAAAAGCTAAAAAACGCCGTAAGCTCTACAACGGTATGCTCAAATGCCAGTTGTACATTTTTGAATAAGGTGGACTGACCATGCGTCATATTTTCATCATCAATCCTGCCGCGGGAAAACACGAAAACGCGCTCGCCGTCGTGCCGGAGATCCAAGACTTTTTTGCTGCCAATCCTGCGTTTGGCACACCGATCATTGAATACACGACCGGACGCGGACACGCCACGGAGCTTGCCTATCAATACGCTTCGAGCGGCGAGCCTGTACGGTTGTATGCCTGCGGCGGCGATGGCACGCTTGCCGAAGTGTTGCAAGGCATGCACGCTTACCCCAACGCGGAGATCGCCTGTATTCCCTGCGGATCAGGCAACGACTACTTGCGGATATTTGAAGGACGCGATTTCCGCAATATCGGCGCGCAAGTAAGCGGCGACACGCGAGAGGTTGATTTAATTGAATGTGACAACGGCATGTCGCTGAACATTGCCTGTATCGGCATGGACGCGGACGTAGCGCACAAAATGGTCAAATACAAACACCTCCCGCTTGTATCGGGTGCGATGGCGTATAATTTGGCGATTGCCGACGTGTTCTTCCACCGCTTGGGAAACAAATTGAAAATCACCATCGACACGACCCACGGCCCCGTCACCCGCGAGGGACGCTATTTGATCACACTCGCGGCAAGCGGTCAATATTACGGAAGCGGCTTTAAAGGAGCACCGATGGCACGTCCCGACGACGGCGTGTTGGATTTTGTGCTCATCAAAGCGATTCCTCGCCTTCAAATTTTAACGTTCATCTCCAAATACAAGAAAGGCGACTTTTTGGAATACGATTTCTGTGAACATTTTCGCGGAACCGCTATTCACATCGAAGCAGACAAAGACATCGTCGTCGCACTGGACGGCGAATGCTTCAAAAACCGCACAATGCACTTCGCTCTTTGCGGACACACGGTCAAATTCGTGTTGCCGACAAACGGTGCCGTGACACAACCGATTTTCGCCACATCTCCTTCGGCACACGGCAAACAAACCACTCTCAACGGCGCATTTGTAAATAAATTATAAAAAAGCGAACGAATGCCAAAATTCCCCTTGATTTTTTTGGAAATAATGAGTATAATCGATGTTAGCACTCCGACAAACAGAGTGCTAACATCGATTTCGTATTTTATTCACAGGAGGTTATGTGATTATGAACATTAAACCGTTAGCTGACCGCGTGGTCATCAAAATGACCGAAGCGGAAGAGACCACCAAGAGCGGCATCATTCTCGCCGGCTCCGCCAAAGAGAAACCCCAAGTGGCAGTCGTTGTGGCTGTCGGCCCCGGCGGCGTCGTGGACGGCAAAGAGATCACCATGTATGTCAATGTCGGTGACAAAGTTCTCACCGGCAAGTACAGCGGCACGGAAGTGAAGCTGGACGGCGAGGAATACACCATTGTCCGTCAAAACGATATTCTCGCAATCGTCGAATAATCTAATTAGGAGGAAATATCTATGTCGAAAGTTATTTTGTACGGCGAGGATGCGCGCAAGGCTCTGCAAGCAGGCGTGGATCAACTTGCCGATACCGTTAAAATTACGCTTGGCCCGCGCGGCCGCAACGTGGTGCTGGACAAAAAGTTCGGCGCTCCCCTCATCACCAACGACGGTGTGACCATCGCCAAGGAAATCGAACTCGACGATCCGTTTGAGAACATGGGCGCTCAACTTGTCAAAGAAGTGTCCACCAAAACCAACGACGTGGCAGGCGACGGTACCACCACCGCAACCCTGCTCGCACAAGCTCTCATCCGCGAAGGTATGAAAAACGTAGCGGCAGGCGCGAACCCCCTCGGCATTCGCCGCGGCATCCAAAAGGCGGTTGACGCCGTTGTGGCGGGCGTGCAAAACAACGCCAAAACCGTCAACGGTGCGCAAGATATCGCGCGCGTTGCCACCATTTCGGCGGGCGACGAGACCATCGGCAACCTGATTGCAGAGGCGATGGAGAAAGTTTCCGCCGACGGCGTCATCACCGTCGAAGAGTCCAAGACCGCCGAGACCTATTCCGAGGTTGTCGAAGGCATGCAGTTCGACCGCGGTTACATCACCCCCTACATGGTGACGGACACCGATAAGATGGAGGCGGTCATCGATGACGCGTTCTTGCTCATCACCGACAAGAAAATCTCCAACATTCAAGACATCCTCCCCATTCTCGAGCAAATCCTGCAAGCAGGCAAAAAACTCGTGATCATCGCGGAAGACATCGAAGGCGAAGCGTTGACCACCCTGATCGTCAACAAACTCCGCGGCACGTTCACCTGCGTTGCCGTGAAGGCTCCCGGCTTCGGCGACCGCCGCAAGGATATGCTCCGCGACATCGCCACATTGACGGGCGGCACGGTCATCTCCGACGAACTCGGTCTTGACCTTAAAGAAGCGACTCTCGATCTGCTCGGTCGCGCACGCCAAGTGAAGGTGCAAAAAGAAAACACCATCATCGTTGACGGCGCGGGCAACCCCGCCGACATCGCCGGTCGTGTGAACCAAATCCGCAGCCAAATCGAAACCACCACCTCCGAGTTCGATCGTGAGAAGCTCCAAGAGCGTCTTGCCAAGCTCGCAGGCGGCGTGGCAGTTATCAAAGTCGGTGCGGCGACCGAAGTCGAAATGAAAGAAAAGAAGCTCCGCATCGAAGATGCTCTCGCGGCGACCAAAGCGGCTGTCGAGGAAGGTATCGTTGCGGGCGGCGGCGTGGCACTCATCAACGCGTCGGCTGTCCTCCCCGAGATGATCGAAACCTCCTGCGGCGACGAAGCCACCGGCATGCGCATTGTGCTCAAGGGTCTTGAAGAGCCCGTCCGCCAAATCGCGCTCAACGCGGGTCTCGAAGGCAGTGTCATCATCGACAAGATCCGCACCTCGGGCAAAGTCAACTACGGTTATGACTTCGCGAAAGACACCTATTCGGATATGTTCGAAGCCGGCGTTGTCGATCCGACGAAGGTGACCCGCTCCGCGCTCCAAAACGCGGCTTCCGTGGCAGCGATGGTGCTGACCACCGAGTCGCTCGTTGCCGACAAGAAAGAGCCTGTGCAAGCGGCTCCTGCGGCCCCCGGTATGGACGGCATGTATTAATTAAACTCGAAAACGCTCACCGAAAGGTGAGCGTTTTTTCTTGCGTTTTCTTGCAAAATACGATACAATGGCGGTAATAAAGGAGGAGTGATCCATGACACGTCATTTTCAATTCCACCACGACCACATCCCCGAATGGGAGTTTTATGCATCGGCCGCTGAAGCGGAATATTTGCAATGCGAAGAAGAAGGTCTCGACATCGAAGCCTATAAAGAGTTGTTCGATTTTGTTGACCGTCTGCCGCAAGATGACATTAAGATGAAACTCGGCGACGTGCTGTTCGATATCGTGCAACGCGCACAACCGAAAAACGATTATTCGTACAACGAACCGTCGGAACTCGAGGCGATCCGTGCGCTTCGTCAACCGTTTGCGGTAATGGGTTCTGTTCCCGCACGCGATGTGCTTCGCGACAAAATTCGCGGCGCATGGCTCGGACGCATAGCAGGCTGTATGCTCGGCAAATCCATCGAAGGAATCCGCACCAAAGAATTGCATCCGTTTCTTCGAGAGACAAACAACTTGCCGTTGCATCGCTACATCCGACGCGACGAGATTACGCCCGAACATTGCTCGAAATACCGTTTTCCGTTCACCGAGCGCATCTACATTGATCAAATTGACAGCATGCCCCCCGACGACGATACCAATTACACCGTGATGTCGCAACAACTGATCACGTCCTGCGGTCGCGATTTTACACCGCTTCAAGTGTTGCAGTCGTGGCCCTACGCTCAACGCCGCACCTCGTTTTGTACAGCGGAACGTGTTGCATACTGCAACTATATGAAAGGATTGCTCCCGCCCGATTGCGCACACTATAAGAATCCTTATCGCGAATGGATCGGCGCACAGATACGCGCGGATTATTACGGCTATATCAACCCGGGCGACCCGGAAACTGCCGCCGATATGGCATTCCGCGACGCGTCCATCTCTCATGTTAAAAACGGCATTTACGGCGCGATGTTCGTCGCGGCGATGCTCGCTGTTGCCGCCGTTACCGACGACATCGAAACCATCATCGAAGGCGGTCTCGCACAAATCCCCGCCACCTCTCGCCTTTATGCCTCCGTTCGAAACGTGCTGTCCGATTACCGTAACGGCATGAGCGAACAACAATGGTTTGAGAATCTGCACAAACAATATAACGAGGTCTACGGTCACTATTGGGCACACACCATTCCCAACGCCATGATCGTTGTTGCCGCTCTTCTTTACGGTCAAGGCGATTACAGCCGTTCGATCTGCATTGCCGTCGAAAACGGCTATGACACCGATTGCAACGGTGCAACGGTTGGCTCCATTCTCGGATTGCGCGGCGGCACCGCTTGCATCGACGATACATGGACCGCTCCCTTCCATAATACATTGCGCACCACTCTTACCAATCGTTCCTCGATTTCCCTTGACGAATTGATCGATACGACCATGAACCATATCGTGTAAAACAAAAAACGCTGTCGGA
>JAZTZV010000027.1:0-2214 GCA_045637645.1 Acutalibacteraceae bacterium
AGTCGTTGGGTTTGTCGGCCGCTTGGATGCCGCCTTCCGCCATCATGGTGTTGGCGTCGCCCATACGGAGTTTGGTCACGATCATGACGTTCGCGCCCGCTTCGTGCGCTTCGATCGCCGCGGAAGTACCCGCGCCGCCACCGCCGATGACCAACACGTCCACATCGTAAGCGGGAGCGGTCAGATCGACGCTGTCCGCGGTGATGCGGCTGTGGGCTTGCAACATCTCGGCAAGCTCATGGGGCACTTTATCGCCCTTGTTGGGGCCGATTTGAAGAACGGAAAACTCTTCTTCTTTATAATCGGGATGATAGGTGGCGAGAAGAGTCGATTTTTGCTCGGCGGTCATGCGCGCAGGCTCCATCGCGATGTTCTTTTCGCGAGCCGCTTCAACAGCCGCCAAGGATTGTTGATAGTATTCCGAATACATAATTGCTCTCCTCCTTACTTCTCAATCTCACGGGTGTTGTAGAGTTCTTTCATCTCTTCGATGGGTTTTTGCATCAACGCTTCGATCAGTTCGGTGAAGGTACCGTCTTTGATCTCACGCACGCGGTCTTCGAGGTGACCGCACTCGGGAGCGAGGTATTTGCCGTTGATGCGGCGCGCGAGCATCGCCACTTGGGGATGCGAGATACCCGCGGGGCAACGAGACGAGCACATGCCGCACATCACGCAGTCAAACGACTCTTCCGCACAGCTCTCGAAATCGCCGCGTTGTGCATAGGCAATGTATTGCATAACGTTGAGTTTTTGAGTGCAAGCCTTGGTGCATGCGTTGCAACCGACGCAAGCATAGATTTCGGGATAGAGTTGCATCATCACGGTTTCCGTGGTGGGAACCTTCTCGATGTCGTACACTTGCTTGACAAGCGGGAAGTACGGCAACGTCGCGATGTACATATTGTCCTCGACGGTGGTTTGGCACGCGAGGCAGGTTTTCAGCTCGTTTTGACCCTTGATGCGATAGATGGTCGCGCAAGCGCCGCAGAAGCCGTTACGGCAACCGCAACCGCGCACCAATTGATAACCCGCATATTCCATAGCGGTCATAATGGTCAAGTTGGCAGGAACGGTATATTTCTTACCGAACAGAAAAATATTCACCATGTTTTCCACTTAGATTTCCCTCCTTAATATTCGTCGGGCAGCTCGTCAAGCTCGTCACAGCGGAAGACAGGGCCGTCCTTGCAAACATATTTCGCACCGACATTGCAACGACCGCATTTGCCGACGCCGCATTTCATGCGAAGCTCAAGAGTGGTATAGACCTGAGTCTTATCAAAACCGAGGTCGATGAGACCCTCGAGCGTGAATTTGATCATGATGGGAGGTCCGCACAACACCGCCGTTTTATCGGTGGAGAAGCCGAGCTCCTTCACATAATGCGGCACGAAGCCAACGTGACCGTCCCAACCCTCTTGCGCGTTGTCGATGGTCAGGTGGACATTAACACCGGCGTCGTTCGCCCACTCGTTGATGATCTCTTGATAGTCAAGGAGATCGTCCTTACTGCGCGAACCGTAAACAATGTCGATGTCGCCGTAGCGATCACGATAGTGGCGGCAGTAGTTGATCACGGAGCGGAGCGGTGCAAGACCGACGCCGCCCGCGATGAACAGCATGTTCTTGCCCGCGAACTCGTCGTCAACGGGGAACGGTCTGCCGTAGGGACCGCGGATGGTGATTTGCTGGCCGACCTCGGCTTGGTGAAGCCATTCGGTGACACAGCCGCACTTTTTGATGGAGAATTCCATGAATTCTTCGTTGGTCGGAGACGAGGTGATGGAGAACATCGCCTCACCCACGCCCGGAATGGACAGCATCGCGCATTGTCCGGGGCGATGGTCAAACGCTTTCTTGCCGTCGGGAGTGACAACACGGAACGTTTTGATGTCGGGAGTATCAATGCGCACATCGGTAATGACACCGAGTACAGGAATCAAAGTTTCCGTTGTCATCATTTCGATTCACCCCCAACCGTTTTCATAACTTTGACAATATTCATCGAAATCGGGCACTTTGCGAGACAGCGTCCGCAGCCGACACAGGAGAACACACCGTCGTTGTTCTCAGGGAAATACACCAGCTTATGCATGAAGCGCTGGCGGAAACGTTCCTTCTGCGTATTGCGGTTGTTGCCGTGTGCCATTCTGGTAAACTGGGAATACATGCAGGAGTCCCAACAGCGATAACGGATAACACCACCGTCGC
>JAZTZV010000028.1:0-81633 GCA_045637645.1 Acutalibacteraceae bacterium
TTTTGTACATATCCGCTTGACCCTCGTCGTTGATGAGGATCATGATGACGTCCGCGTTCTTCGCCGCATCCGCCGCAGTCATAACTTTCAAGCCTGCCGCTTCCGCTTTTGCCCAGCTCTTAGAGCCGTTGTACAGACCGACAATGACATCCACACCACTCTCATGCAGGTTGAGCGCATGTGCGTGACCTTGCGAGCCGTAGCCGATGATCGCAACGGTCTTACCGTTCAAAACGCCGAGGTTGCAATCGTCTTGATAATAGATCTTTCTTGCCATAATTCATTCCTCCTAAAGAGATCATCGCGTATATACGCGAGAATTGTTTATGTGTATATGCGCCGCATCACGACACATAGTACAGACTTAATTGGATTTTTTGCGGGTGGGATCGGCACCTTTTTCGATCGCGATGGAACCTGTGCGCACGATTTCACGAATGCCGTACGGACGCAACAGCGTTTCAAGCGTTTCGGTACGCTCGGCGGTGTCGGAGAATTCGATCGTCAACGACGCACGCGTGGCATCCACGATGCGCGCCCCCATCAATTCAGACACACGCATAATTTCCGCGCGTTGTCCCGCCGTGACCGACACTTTGATGAGCGAGAGCATTCTCGGAATGTAAGAACCGACCTCAAGTGTCTTGACTTTAATGACAGGAATCACTTTGTTGAGCTGTTTTTCCACTTGCTCCACAATGTATTCGTCGCCGTCGACCACAATGGTCATGCGAGAAACGGTCGGGTCTTCGGTCGTACCAACCGCGAGCGAATCGATGTTAAATCCGCGGCGAGAGAACAAACCGGAAACCTTCGAAAGCACGCCCGGTTGGTTTTCCACGAGAACAGACATGGTATATTTCATTGTCGAGCGCACCTCCTTTTTTGCCTACAGCGAGGGATAATCCCACGGAACCACACATTCCAGCAAATACGGCTGATCGTCCGCAAGCATCTCGTCAACCGCCGCCATCGCCTCTTCGTTCGAGGCAACGGAACGCGAGCGGATGCCGTAAGCCTGTGCGATTTTGACGAAATCGGGGCTTCCGTCGAGGAAGACGCCGCTGAAATGGTTATCGTACAAATTCTTTTGCAGTTCGCGCACCATGCCGAGACGACCGTTGCGCATTACGATGATTTTGACGCCTTTTTGCTCTTGGCAAATGGTCGCAAGCTCCATCATACTCATTTGGAACGAGCCGTCACCGCAAACCGCGACAACGCGGCGTTTGGGATCGGCACATTTCGCACCGAGTGCACACGGAATGGAATACCCCATCGTTCCCATGCCACCCGATGT
Source organism: Acutalibacteraceae bacterium (assembly GCA_045637645.1). GTDB lineage: Bacteria > Bacillota > Clostridia > Oscillospirales > Acutalibacteraceae > RGIG1959. Next base: position 1,301 of record JAZTZV010000028.1, read on the forward strand.
CAACAAACGACCCGCGCGAATATCGGTATTGTTTGCCGTCCAAATTTGGTTTTGACCGACATCGGCGCACACCACCGCATCGTCTTCCAAGCGACGCGAGAATGCACGAAGGAACGTTTTCGGCTCGACATAGCCATCAAGAGGCTCGATCGATTTCGCCACATAACGCTTTTTGCGGTCAGTCACCACCTGCACCCAGTCATACGGTGCGGTGCAATCCACCTTTTCGGTCAACGCTTCCAATACAAGCTTCAAATCACCGACGATCGGAATATGCGCCGACATATTTTTGCCGATTTCGGCAGGATCGATATCGATATGAATGATTTTCGCACGGTTCGCCACTTGGTTGGGTGCAGCCACCGCACGGTCACCCACGCGAGCACCCGCCATGATCACCAAATCGGCATCGCGGATCGCTTTATTGGCAGGAACACAGCCATGCGAACCAAGCATGCCGAGGTTGAGCGGATGTGCGGTCGGCAACGCACCGACACCCATCATGGTGCACACCACAGGGAGTTGCGCTTTTTCAACGAGAGCGGCAAGCGCCGCTTGCGCTTTCGCCGAGAAAACACCGCCGCCCGCACAAAGAACGGGACGTTTCGCCGAGCGAAGCGCGTCTGCCGCTTTTTTGATTTGAAGCGGATGACCTTGCGTGCTGGGCTTATAGCTGATAATATCAACGGGCGTATCGTAATCGAATTTCGGTACATTGTGTTGTTGAATATCCATCGGGATATCGATCAAAACAGGACCGGGACGGCCCGCCGATGCGATATAAAATGCTTCTTTGAAGATGCGAGGAAGATCCGCCGCTTTGGTCACCAAATAGCTGTGTTTGGTGAACGGCTCCGCCGCGCCCGTGATATCGGCTTCTTGAAACACATCACGACCGATCAAATCGCTTCGAACCTGACCCGTGATGATAACAAGCGGGATGGAATCCATGTACGCCGAGGCGATACCTGTCAAAAGGTTCGTGGCGCCGGGTCCCGACGTCGCCACACACACACCGACTTCTCCGGTGATGCGAGCGTAGCCGCTTGCCGCGTGAGCGGCATTTTGCTCGGTACGCACCAACACGTGGTGCACCTTGCTGTCGATGAGAGAATCGTAAAACGGGCAGATCGCCGCGCCGGGATAACCGAAGATCGTGCGAACACCTTCGCGTTCGAGGCATTTGACCATTGCCTGTGCTCCTGTCATCGCAAACCGCTCCTTTCAAAAAACTGATTGAGACCTATTATATACCTATTTTTTTCATTCGTCAATAGAAACTTTTACAAAGTGATTTTTATTTGTTAACACATTAAAGCGCTTGGCTTTTCCACACGCTTTTTCAGCATTTTTGACAAAAAAACATCCTCCGCTGAATCGCCGCACACGACGTTTTTAACGGAGGATGCTTTCATCAATCGATACCTTTTTCGGATTTGAATTGCAGGAAATCGTCGTAAGTCATACGCTTGTCGAGAATCGTGCCGTCGGCACGGAATTCGATGATACGATCCGCGACCGTTTGCACAAATTGGTGGTCATAAGACGAGAACAGAATGTTGCCTTTGAATTCGATCAAACCGTTGTTGACGGCGGTGATGGATTCCAAATCGAGGTGGTTGGTCGGTTGATCAAGAAGCAGGACGTTCGAGCCGAACATCATCATGCGCGACAGCATGCAACGCACTTTTTCGCCACCCGACAGCACCTTCACGGGTTTAAACACATCATCGCCCGAGAAAAGCATTTTGCCGAGGAAGCCACGCAAATAGGTTTCGGTGTCATCCGAAGAGTATTGTTGCAACCATTGGATAATATTTTTGTCAGAATTATCAAAGAAAGCGTTGTTGTCTTTGGGGAAGTATGATTGGCTGGTGGTACCGCCCCATTTGAATGTGCCCTCATCGGCATCCATTTCTTCCATCAAGATGCGGAACATGGCGGTGATACCAACTTCGTTAGCACCGATGAATGCGATCTTGTCGCCTTTTTCCACGCGGAAGGACACATTATCAAGCACCTTCACGCCGTCGATGGTCTTCGAAATATTTTCGACCACCAAAATGTCCTTACCCGCTTCGCGATCCATTTGGAAACCAACGTACGGATATCGACGAGACGACGCAGGCATCTCCTCGACAGACAGTTTGTCGAGCAATTTACGGCGCGAGGTCGCTTGGCGGGACTTCGATTTATTTGCCGAGAAGCGTTCGATGAAGCTTTGCAGTTCGCGAATTTTATCTTCACGCTTTTTGTTTTGATCTCTCACCATACGTTGCATCAATTGCGACGATTCGTACCAGAAATCGTAGTTACCGACGTAAATCTTGATCTTGTTGTAATCCACGTCGACGATGTGTGTACACACGTTGTTGAGGAAGTGACGATCGTGGGACACGACGATGACGGTACCTTCATACGCCATCAAGAAGTCTTCAAGCCACGTAACGGACGCGAGATCCAAGTGGTTGGTCGGCTCGTCAAGCAGAATGATATCGGGTTCGCCGAACAACGCTTGGGCAAGCAACACCTTAACCTTGTCGCGGTCCGCCACATTGCACATCGTTTGCTCGAGAAGCGACAAGTCGAGACCGAGACCTTGCAACAAACGACCGGCATCGGTTTCGGCATCCCATCCGTTGAGCTCCGCAAATTCCGTTTCGAGCTCGGACGCCAAGTTGCCGTCTTCTTCGGTGAAGTCTTCTTTGGCGTAGAGTGCTTCTTTTTCTTGCATAATTTGATACAAGCGCGGGTTACCTTGAATGATGGTATCCAGCACCGTGAAATCGTTAAACGCAAAGTGGTCTTGCTTGAGAACCGACATGCGCGTGCCTTTATCGATGATGACCTCGCCCGAAGACGGTTCGAGATCACCCGACAAAATCCGCAAGAATGTCGATTTACCGGCACCGTTCGCACCGATCACACCATAGCAGTTGCCGGGGGTAAATTTCAAATCCACGTGAGCAAACAGTTTTTGCCCGTTAAAATCCAAACTGAGATCCGATACTGCGATCATCTTGATTGCCTCCTACTTATAGTACTTTCAGCCATACAATTTGTAATTATAGCATATCAAATCTATGTTTGGCAAGTGTTTGAGCCGTTTTTATCAAGATTCTGTCAAGCCACGCGAATCACGAGCGCCGTCGTATCATCGCCGCACGCACTGTCTTGGCGTTCACGTGCATGAAACACGATTTCATTCGCCATCACATTTTCATCCGTTTGCTCGACAGCCAAACGTGCAATCAACTCTTCAAGCCATTCACAATCCCCCTCTGCTACACCATCGCTGACCAGCACAAGAACATCGCCTTTGGAAAGATGTTCTTCATATTCTTCAGATGTGATATCTCTTAAAATGCCGATCGGGAGCGAGGATGCGGAGATTTTCGAAACGTGTCCGTTGCTATACAGAAAACTGGGGGCGGCTCCTGCTTTTAACCCCTGCACTGTTCCTGTAAACAAATCAATGCGTACCGCATCAAGCGTCGACAAGCTCTCTTCTGTCGATTTCACGATGAGCGAGGAGTTGATGATGCGCAAAATACTGTCGAAATGAAACCCCGCTTGAAGCATGCGACCTGCAAGTGCTGCCGTCATTGCGCCATCCACCGCCGCTCTGCCTCCTGTTCCCATACCGTCGCTTAACACCACGCAATAGCGTCCGTCACGATCGTAAAACTGTTCAAACGCATCTCCACACAAATGCTCTGTACGGCAATTGAGTTGTGCGCTTCCGAGTCGTACGGTATATTTGGTGCGTTCGCTCAAACAAATTCTTGTGAAATAGCCGTTTCTTGAAACTTCCGGTTCACCGAATTCACACCCGCAAGCCTCAGCGATCTCTTGGTAGATTCTCGCTTCCGACGGCGGTGCCGTCTCCCCTTCCACCAGCATTTCAACACGCAATCGATTTCGTTTCCCGATCACACACAACGCCTCCGTCAGCGGCAAGCGATAGCGACGGCAAATATGTTCAATGCGAACACTGGCTTGCTCGTCGGTTTGATCCATTTTCTTGAAATCCTCGCTCAAATCCATAAGAAGTGCCGACATGCCTTCAAATTGATCCGTCACGATACCGCGGATATCCGACAAACGTCGGTAAGCGTGTTCTTTCATAACGAACTGCGTATAACCTGTATTCATTGAACGGACAAGCTCACCGCAATGATGACAATCGTTGCGAAAAACCGTATCTACATCTTGCAACGTTAACGATCCGTTTTCACGTAAGGTTTGTCCCATGTGCCGAAACGCCGACATAGAATCGGCAAAATGATCGTTCCAGCACGTATCACGATGTCGACATCCGTTGCAAAGGTCACGGCACACATCGGCATAAATCTCCTTCATTGACGGTGCATTCATTGTCGTCAATTTTTCCGACACCGAATCAACCGTTTTGGCGATCTCATTCATCGTTTGTGCTGCATACGTCAAGCGCATATCCACCGAGCGTCGTAAACCTTCTACCGCCGGAACATCCTGCACACGGCAAAACACCGCATTCGCCGCCATCAGCATGCGACGCGGTAAAATAAAAAACAACAACGACGCGGCAATCACTTCATAAATGCCGATGATCACCAATTGCGAATCTCCCGTATTCAGCAACACAAGCGTATTGGTCAGCACAAACACCATGGCACATGCCGCTTTTCCGAATCGTGAAAACAGTCCTGACAACATTCCGCCGAAGGCATACGCCGCCGCAACAAAGGCGTGTGACGGAGATGCCAATGCCGTTGCCGCACCGAGAACGATTCCCGCCAACATACCGCCTTGTTGCTGTCCCGCTTTTGCCGCAAGCAAAATCGCCGTCATGGTGAGAACTCGTCCGACCGACACGTCGGAAACCGTAATGGCATTGGTCGCCATCAACAACACCGCCAAGGTGATCACAAGCGACGATTGTTCCATCAACTGCAACTGACGCGGACCACGATTGGCTTTCAGCACACGAACGGTGCTGTTAAAAAAATAGGCCGCACCGCCCGCCAAAATCGACTCGCATAATTCACCGAGCAACACGTCAATCTGAAAACCGTTCATCATGTTCAGTGCCAATCCCGTTACCAACGTTCCCCCGGATGCCAACAACGGCACAAACGCCGCATGCTCCGTAACGGATTTGGAATTTCCCATCGCCCAACGAACACCTGCAACCGCCGAAACAGCGGCGATATATCGCAAAGGCATGACAATCTGACCGTTCATCAAATAGCCCGCCACCGCTCCGATATACACCAAAAACGAGGCACCGCCGCTCGCACACGCTGCAATTGACACGCCAAACGGAGCCAAGCCACCGTAAACCATGGCACGCGGCATCACAAATGCCGCCAAAGCCAACAAGGCGTACACGGCAATGTACATATACATCGGTTGCTCTTTTTTTTGTGTTGCACCGGCTTGTCCATGCAACACAGTGATCGTTTTTTTCATTGTTTACACTCCTTGCACGCGTCATTCTCCTTTCAGTATACAAAAAACTCCCTGCCGAAACTGTCGTTTTCGGCAGGGAGTTTTTATCGGGTTTTCGCATAAAAAAGAAAGTGTTGACGAATCAGCGCAAACGATTAAGAAAATCGGTAAAATATGCGGGTAATTCGTCGGTAAATTCCAGATATTCGCCGGTTCGGGGGTGAACAAACCCGAGTGTTTTGGCGTGCAGGCACTGTCCTTCAAAGCCGTTCACTGCGCGCGCACCGTACAACGTATCACCCGCTACGGGATGACCGAGATATGCCATGTGCACGCGAATTTGGTGGGTACGTCCCGTTTCAAGCGTCACTTCGACGCGATCGAATCCGTCCAATTGCTCGAGAACCGTATAATGGGTCACGGCGTGCTTGGAATTTTGGGGCGTCACCGCCATTTTCAAGCGGTTGTTCGGATTGCGCCCGATAGGAGCTTGAACCGTACCGCTTGGTTCCCGAAGGTGTCCTGTGACGACGGTTTCATAACGTCGCAAAAACGAATGCTCTTTGATTTGCTCGGCGAGTCCATTGTGCGCCATGTCGTTTTTGGCAACCATCAGCAAACCGCTGGTATTCATATCGATGCGGTGCACAATGCCGGGACGAAGCACACCGTTGATTCCCGAAAGCGATTCGCCGCAATGATACATCAACGCATGCACCAACGTGCCTGTTTCATGACCCGCAGCAGGATGCACCACCATTCCCTTCGGTTTGTTCACAACCAGCAGATCGTTGTCTTCATACACGATCGTGAGAGGAATGTTTTCGGGAGTCAATTCATACGGCTTTGCTTCGGGCGGTTGAATCTCAACCGTGTCATTCTCGCAAAGTACGTATTTTTTGGTAGCGCTCTTGCCGTTGACGTTCACAAGTCCTTGCGTGATCCAAGACTGTGCTTGCGAGCGGCTGACATCCGCTTGCAAGGCGGTGAACACATCAAGTCGCGTCTTCGCCGTCTCCTGCGTCACTTTGAATGTCATCGTCTCCAGAAGACAGCACCACCTTTTCCTCAGTTTTCTTGCCACGTCCGGTCGAATCCGAATAGAAAAACAGGAAATACACAAACAACAACACGGCACCGACCACAACAAAGCAATCCGCCACGTTAAAAATCGGATAATCGATAAAATCGGTTTTGAAGAAATCCACAACACCGCCGTCGCGGAAAATACGGTCAATCAAATTACCGAGACCGCCGCCGACCACCAACATGCCACCCAGAGTCGCCATGCGATGATTGCGGAAACGACCGCTCATCAGCACCGCCAAAATAGCCACAACCATGACAGATGTCACACCGATCAGCAACCATTTTTGGCCTTCAAACAAGCTCCATGCAGCACCGGTGTTTTGCGTGAATTGCAAACTAAACACACCTTCGATCACCGTGACGGGATCGGATTGTTCCAAAAACATGACCGCCAACCATTTGGTGAGTTGATCAACCCCAACAAGCGCGGCGATGATCAACAAGATACCAAGTTGCATCATAATCAGATTCTCCTTGATTGCAAAAAATGCCGCCGCCCGTTTTCAAAGCAGCAGGTCGGCGGCATTTTCATTAGTTTTTCATCAGAGCGGCACAGCGAGCGCAGAGGTCGGGATGCTCGGCATCCGAACCGACCGACTCGTCGTAGCTCCAGCAACGGCAGCACTTTTCGCCGTCCGCATGAGCGACCGTCACAGACAAGCCTTCAAGCTCGCCGACGAAGTCGCCGTTACCTTGCGCGATTTCCACTTTCGAGACGATCAACGCCTGCGGGAGAATCGCTTTGACATCGGAAAGGAACTCGTTGAGTTCGCCGTCCGCAAACAGCGTCACCTTCGCATCGAGAGACTTACCGATCAATTTCGAGGTGCGCGCGATTTCGAGCGCTTTTTGCACATCTTCACGCACCGCATGGATACGATCCCAACGCGCCATGAAAGCTTCGTCGATCGCGGTCATATCCTCCACGCGCGGCAGTTCGTTAAACATGACCGAGCGGGCATCTTCGTCTGCGGTATGCGGCATGAAGCCCCAGATCTCTTCCGCGGTGAACGCCAAAATCGGCGACAGCATACGCGTGAGCGTATTCAAAATGCGGTAGATCGTGGTTTGTGCCGCGCGACGAGTCGCGCCGTCCGCTTTCTCGACATACAAGCGATCTTTCAAGACATCCAAATAGAAGTTGGACATGTCCACAACGCAGAAGTTGTGGATTTTATGGAGCGCTTCGTGGAAGGTGTAGCTTTCAAACGCACCACGCACTTCTTCCATCAATTGCGTCAAGCGCATGAGCGCCCAACGATCCATCTCTTCGAGTGCCTCATCGGCAACCGCATCCTTGGAAGGATCGAAGTCGTGGATGTTGCCGAGGATGAAACGAGCGGTATTGCGGATCTTGCGATACGACTCGGAAAGTTGTTTCAAAATATCTTTCGACACACGCGCATCCACCGTGTAGTCAAGCGAAGCGACCCACAAACGAAGGATGTCAGCACCGTATTGGTCGATAACCTCGGAAGGTGCGATTGCGTTGCCGGCGGATTTGTGCATAGCCTTGCCTTCACCGTCAACGACCCAGCCGTGCGTCAAAACCGATTTATACGGGGCTTCGCCGGTGCACGCAACCGACGTCAAAAGCGAGCTTTGGAACCAACCGCGATATTGGTCGCCGCCTTCCATGTACATATCGGCGGGCCACTTCAAATAGGGACGCTCTTTGAGCACAGCGGCATGAGACGAGCCCGAATCATACCACACGTCCATGATGTCGGTTTCTTTGCGGAATTCGTGACCGCCGCAATGCGGGCAGGTCGCGTCGTCGGGCAGAATTTCCGCCGCGGTATGCGTATACCAACCGTCGGAGCCTTCCTCGCGGAACAGTGCCGAAACCGACTCGATAAACGAGCGATCAATGACGGGTTTGCCGCAATCCTCACAATAGAACACGGGAATCGGCACGCCCCACAGACGTTGACGGGAAATACACCAGTCGGCACGATCGCTGACCATCGAAGCGATACGGTTTTCGCCCCAAGCGGGCATCCATTTGATCGAAGCGATTTGCTCGAGGGTTTCTTTCTTAAAGCTGTCAACCGAGCAGAACCATTGATCGGTCGCGCGGAACAGCACGGGTTTCTTACAACGCCAGCAGTGCGGATATTGGTGGATGATCTTTTGCATCGCAAAGAGCGAGCCGGTTTCATCCAAATGCTTCGCGATTGCTTTGTTGGCATCGTCGGTCTTCATGCCCGCGCAGATGGGACCTGCTTCTTCGGTCATAAAGCCATGATCATCAACGGGAACCACAACAGGGATCTCGGGGTATTTTTTGCAAACCTCGAAGTCTTCCACACCGTGGCCGGGAGCTGTATGCACGCAACCCGTACCGCTTTCAAGCGTCACGTGGTCACCCACGATCACGAGCGAACGGCGGTCGAGGAACGGATGTTGCACGGTGATGTATTCCAAGTCGGCACCTTTGAACTCGGCAACGACTTCGTAGTCTTCGATTTTGGCTTGTGCCATGGCGGCATCTTTAAGCGCATCCGCCATCACGAAATATTCGTCGCCGGCTTTGATGAGCTGATAAGTGAAGTCGGGGCCGAGGCAGATTGCCACGTTCGCGGGGAGCGTCCAAGTCGTGGTCGTCCAAATGACGAACTTGACCTTCGCGGGATCCACACCCTTGGCGGCAAACACGCCCTTATCGTCCACAACAGCAAATTTCACATAAATCGAGTAGCACGGATCTTCACCGTATTCGATTTCGGCTTCAGCAAGTGCCGTTTGGCAATCGGGGCACCAATAAACCGGTTTGAGACCTTTGTAAATATAGCCTTTGAGAGCCATCTCACCGAACACTTCGATTTGACGCGCTTCAAACTCTTTGGCGAGAGTGAGATACGGGTTATCCCATTCGGCAAGAACACCGAGGCGCTTGAATTGCTCGGTTTGCGTACCGACATACATCAGCGCAAACTCACGGCAAAGCGCACGGATTTCCACAGGCGACATCGTGGCCGCTTTTTCCGCACCCGCTTTCGCACGCGCTTTCAGCTCGATGGGCAAGCCATGCGTGTCAAAGCCGGGAACAAACGGAGCGTTCCAGCCGCTGATGTTGCGATAACGCACGATCATATCTTTGATGATCTTATTGAGCGCGGTACCGATATGAATATCACCGTTGGCATACGGAGGGCCATCGTGAAGAACCCAAAGCGGTTTGCTCTCGTTCTTTTTCATCAGTTCACCGTAAATGTCTTGCTCGTACCAGCTTTTGAGCATGTCAGGCTCACGCATCGGCAAACCGGCACGCATCGGGAAATCGGTTTGAAGCAAATTCAATGTCTTATTGTAGTCCATTGGTCTAACCCCTTTACATTGCTTGACGACCCGCACACAACATCGCGCACGGATCGTCGCTTTAATTCAGTTCACAGGAGGCATCAATCGTCTTGATCCTCGTCGAGATTGTAGTCCTCGCCGAACTTCAAATTGGCAAATTTCGAGCGATTCGGCGTTTCAAACACGACCGTCTCCTCTTTCGTTTCGGGAACAATCTTCATCGGCTCTTCTTCCACAGTTTCGACAACCTCTTCAACGGGAGCCTCCGCAACGGGAGTCACGGTTTGAATCGGTTCAACGATCGTTTCTTTCGCAGGAGCCGCTTCGGGCGACGACGGAATGGTCTTCAAAAGCGAGATGTGTTCTTTGTACATCGAGAGCAGTCCCGATTTGAAATCGTTCACTTCCGCTTTTACGCGGGCAAGTTCGCTCTCGTAATGCGCAATTTTGCTTGTTGCATTACGCACGATCTCATCCGCTTCTTGCGTCGCATCGGCGAGGATCTTCTCGGATCTTTCGTTCGCCTCACGCACAATGGCGTCGCCGGTACGCTGTGCGCTGAGAAGCGCCGAGCGAATGCTGTCCTCGTCGCGGCGATATTCCACGAGTTTGTCAGCCAAAATACCGAGCTTTTTCGTCAATTCTTCTTTTTCGGCGGTCAACGTTTCCACGGTCTGTGCGCAAGCCTCCGCAAAAGCTTCCACTTCGGCCACTTTGTAGCCGCCCATGTTTTTGCTGAATTCCACATTACGGATATCTGAAGCGGTATACATCAGTTATTCCTCCATTTTTTAATGTCTGATATTAAACATATTTTCGCGCTTTCAAAATCAAGCGCCCTTTTTTGGTGGTTTGTGAGAGTTCGTCGACGACAAATCGTCCACTCCCGCGGACAGACAAAATCTGCCCTTGTGTAACTGTACAGGAAACCGATTGCACGGGTTGATGATTCACCTGCACAAGCGATTCGCGAATCCGTTGTGCCGCTTGTTCACGCGAAACGTTCAAAAGCACTTTCAAAACGGCATCCAATCGCGCCGAGGCGACCGTACCCGTGATCGGTTCGAACCGATGGAACACAGGCAATTCCCCGTCGTACGGAGCGACAACCGTCACACCGACATTGCCGATTTTACGGATGTTGTCCGCGACAAAAGCAACCAAATCGTCGTGAAGAAACACGACCGCACGATCCGACGCGCACAAAATATCGCCGATTTTTTCACGGGCAATGCCGCTTGCGAGCAATGAACCGAGTACATCACGATGCGAAAGTGTCGACGGCATACCGTACAAAAACGCGACGCATGTGAGCGGAAACATTTCACGGAGCGGATCAAATCCGTCGGGAAATACACCGAACATCACACGTTCAGCTTCCTCATGTCCACCGTAAAAGCAACATCTTGTATCGTTTACAGAGATTCTTGAGCGAACAAGCATTGCTTGCCGTTCATCCAGAAATCCCACAAAGTGCGGGGTGTAGCGACGTTCGGAAATCTCAAACGCATCGTCCACACGTGCCAACAGATGCTTATCCTCTGCGAAACGATCAGAAGTAGAGGCCATTGTTCTCCAGTTCGTCGAGAAGGTCGCCCATGATGCCGACGTTGTAAGGGATGATGATGTAGGTGCAGTTCGCAACCTTCTTGATTTGACCTTCGTTGGCATACGCAACACCGCTCAAGAAGTCCAAAATGCGGCGGGAAACCTCTTTGCTTGCCGATTCCAAATTGAGAACGACGGTACGTTTGGCGTTCAAGTGATCGGCGATCGCGCTCGAATCGTCATAACGCTCGGGTTTCACAAGCACCACTTGCAGTTGAGCGGTCGCATGAATGTTCACAACCTTATTGCTACCGCGGCGGGGTTCCACGATCGGCGTCGAGCTACGTTCTTCCGAGCGAGAGATCATATCATCATCGGTGTCATAGTCGTTGTACTCTTCATCCTCGGGATCACCGATCATGCTTTTAAATTTGTCAAACAGTCCCATAAGTCAAAATCCTCCTATTTTGTTTTTCATTATCTTCAAAATCCGCTTACATTATGCGGGATAAAAACGACGACCGAATATGGCGGTGCCGACACGAACCATTGTCGAGCCTTCGGCAATGGCTTGTTCGAAATCATCGGACATACCCATCGACAATACATTCATAGATATATTATCTATCTTTTTGCTCTGAATGTCAATAAACAGTTGATGCATTTTTGAAAAATAATGTCTTTTTTTTGCATCGGTATCCGAAATCGGCGGAATTGTCATAAGTCCTTGTACGGAAATATGCGCAAAACCCGCCGCTTGATGCAACAACTCATCGAGTTGAGCAGCCGAAATGCCGTCTTTGCTCTCTTCTTCACCGATATTCACTTCAATCAAAATCGGAGTAACGATTCCCTTTTCGGCAGACACACGATCGATCGCCGCCGCCAATTTCAAACTGTCAACCGATTGGATCATGTGCACATGACCGACGATGGCGCGCACTTTGTTGGTCTGCAAATGTCCGATCAAATACCGCGAAACACCGTCAAGATGCAACTGATCTTTTTTGGACAAGTATTCCTGCACGCGATTTTCGCCGATTGCCGAAAGCCCTGCATCAAGCGCCGCATTGATCAACGGCGCATCAACTGTTTTGGTAACGCCGACCAACGTGACCTCATCAACGGAACGCCCCGCTTGCAGACAGGCACGTTCCACCCGCTCGCGAATGGCAAAATATTGAGCACGAATTTGCTCAAAATCACGCTCCGCGTACGATTTTTCCGTCATACAGATTCTTTCCTTCCACCACAATATCGTCGTATATTTGCACGTATCCGTCATCTGCTGAAATTTCGCAAATCGAATAGCTTTCGTGTTCGCTGTGATACAACACGCGAATACGACGGAAACGGATCAAATTGCCTTCTTGCACAAACACGCCCGCTTCCTGCTGATCGTTAAAACGAACCGCTTCGTCGGGCACACGCACGCCGGAATGCTGTTTCACAAGCACCTGTACTTGTTCCAGACGAATGTCTGACAGATCCGCCGACATATAATCGCAACGGAACACGACCGCCATGTTACCTTCGCGGTCACGATTCTCCGCCACAACCGTGACGGGAATTGTCTCATTGGAAACAAACGGCAAGCGCAAACGCACCGTGCCATCCATGGGCAAACGCGTCATTTCATTTGCCGGCAACACACACACAAGATACCACTCGTAGCTTCCGACGACTTTTCCGATGTAGCGGTTATTATCCGGCGTCGGTGTAGCATTCATCGCCGAGAGGATCTCATCAGTCGTGATCGCTTCAATGGAATCGGCGTTGAGTAACGTTTCGTAACCATCGACGGTGTTGACGAAATAGCCCGCCATCGGCGAATAGACCGAGCTGTTGGGGGCGGAATCCTTCGCCGCCAATTGATTGCGTTGAGCAGTCAAACTCGCCAGGCGGTCGGCAAAATTGTCAATATGACCGACGGTGATCTGTTGTTTATTCATCAACGACAGCAACTGCGCCGACAACGTGTCGATTTCCGCAATGTTCGGCGAAGAAATTTCCGAAATAACCGCTTCTTGCGCTTTCTTCAATTGCGTATTGATGATATCCAAATTGGTACGGTTGTTTTGTCCTTGCTCCTCGATCGTTTGCAATTTTTGAATCTCGCTATCGAGAGCTGTTACCTGTTGACGGGCAACCGCCGTTTCTTGGTCTGCATACAAATCGGCGATTTTTCCGTCCTTGGATACACGGCTGCCGTTTTCGGCAATATAGTACACATAGCCGTTTTGCTTAAGCGGGATCATCGTTTCGTTGCGGACGACCAATCCTTGTGTATCGATGGTTTCGTACTCATCGTACATGATCGCAATTTCGGTTTTGATAGGAGAATACGCCGACATGAAAATATGATATCCCATGTAAGCAAACAGCAACAATGCGCCGAGTAGGGTTAAAAGGCGTTTAAGGAAGGTCTCCATGATGTTCTCCTTTCCGAGAATTATATATTCGCAAGCACCGCTGAAACCAAATCCGCGGCGTTGCTGTAATCATCTACATACATCGTTTTGGCGGTTTCGATGCGACGAAACCAAGATAATTGACGCTTGGCGTATTGCCGCGAGCGGCGTTTCATGCACGCCAGCGCATCCGCAAGCGAACATTCGCCGTCGAAATACGGACGGAGTTCTTTACATCCGATCGCTTGTTGGGCGGTCGGTAACGACAAGCGCACCACGGTCGCTGTTTCCTCAAGCAGTCCGTTTTCAACCATCACATCCACACGACGGTCGATGCGTTCATACAGCATCGCACGGTCGTGAAAATCCAAAATAAACATCGTCACATCATAAGGTGACGGCTGTTCTTTTTGACGCTTTTGCAATTCAGACATCGGCGTGCCTGTCAGTTCGTACACCTCAAGCGCACGAAGCACACGAGTACGGTCGTGAATGTGCAATTTGGCAGCAAGCGTCGGGTCGACCGCTTGCAACTTATCCCACATCGCTTGATCGCCGACAATTGCATGCTCTTGTTGCAATCGCGCACGAATTTGAACAGCGTGTTCATCGCTTTGATCTTCGTAGCACACATTGTCGGTCACAGCGGCAATGTAAAGTCCTGTGCCTCCGCACAAAATCGGCATCTTGCCGCGCGCATGAATATCCGCAATCACGGCACGTGCATCTTTGGCATAGCGTGCAACACTGTACGATTCGGACAAATCCACATACTCAAGCAAGTGATGCACCACGCCGTCACGTTCCTCCATCGAAGGACACGCCGTCGCGATCGGAATGCCGTTATAAATCTGCATCGAATCGGCGGAAACGACCTCGCCGTCGAGTGCTTTCGCAAGCGCGATTGCCAGCGACGTTTTACCGGAAGCGGTCGGACCGGCTACCACAATCAAAGGTAATTTCTCCATTGGCCGACCACTCCTTTCTTGTTATACAATGCGGCCGAATTGCTTTTCAATTTCTTGTTTTGTAAGCGAAAAGCAAACGGGTCTGCCGTGCGGACAGGTGCGAATATCATCATGATACAACACGCGCTCGGCGAATTTTGCCAGTTCGGCGGGGCGACTTTCATCCCCCGCTTTCACCGCGGCGCGACAGGCCGTCGAATGATAGACCCAATCGATCGCCGACGAGCGAACCGTGCGTGCGCCCTCGGCAAAGCCGCCCGCGATTTCACGCACGACCTGCACAATATCACACCCCGACAACAACATCGGAATCGCACGAATCAGCACTTCGTGTCCGCCGAATTCTTCCACTTCGAATCCGACCTTGGTCAATTCGTCGGTATACATCATCAGCGCGGCATATTCCTCACGACTGAGCGTGACGGAAATCGGCGCAAGCAATTGTTGTGCATCCACATGCTCGGCGCTGACCAATTGGTTATACAGCAAGCGTTCGTGTGCGGCGTGTTTGTCAATGACATACAGCACGCCGTCCATTTCGGCAAGAAGATAGGTCGCGAACAATTCGCCGATGTAGTGCACGGGAGGACGAACCTGTTGCTCCTCCACCACACGCACCTCTTGTTCGACCGGTGCCGCGATGTCCATCTCGGTTGTCGCTTCTTTAACAACGGGAGCCACCGTTTTGACAGGCGGCACGTAAGCCGATTCCCGGTTTTCTTGCAAGTTCCCCCATTTGTTTGCCACATCGCAGACGGTCAGAGACGGCGTATCATATCCCGCATATTCTTCCGAAACGCGGAAAATATCGGGCTTTTTCGGTGCAACCGTCGCAGATTGTTGCACAGGCGACGGTGTCGGTACGACAGCAGGTGTGATCGGTTTGCTGAAATCCAGTTTCATCTGTGTCGTCGCAGGGCGAGCAGCAGGTTGAAACGGCGGCAATTCCACCCGTCGCGGAGCGGCGGCTGTTTCAAGCGCATTTTTGATTGCGTGATACACCGCGCTGAACACGGGACGCTCATCGATAAAACGAATTTCGATTTTGGCGGGGTGCACATTGGCATCCACCGTTTCGGGCGGCAATTCAATGAACAATACACATGCGGGGAATTTGCCGCCCATGATCGCGCCTTTAAACGCTTGTTCAAGCGCCGCCATCGCCGTTTTGGTTTTCACATAGCGACGATTGACAAACATGTGTTGCATCGTGCGGTTGGGACGCGGCGCGGACGGCGCCGACACATAGCCGCTGACGCGGATGCCGTCAAGCGTGTAATCCACTTGAATCAAGTTCTTAGCGAACTCGCGTCCGAGAACGGCATAAATACAACCGTGCAAATCACCGTCACCCGCCGTGCGAAGTTCTTCTTTTCCGTCACGCACAAAGCAAAACGAAATGTCGGGATGTGAGAGCGCCAAGCGATCCATGACCGCCGCCACAGCGTTACCTTCGCTGACGTCTTTTTTCAAAAACTTCATACGGGCAGGCACGTTATAAAACAGATCGCGCACCACAATGGTTGTGCCCTTGGCGCAACCGATATCGGAAAGTTCGCCTGCTTGTCCGCCCTCGATGATGTAGTGCGTACCGGCAAGATCGTCTTCACGGCGCGTGATGATCTCCACACGTGACACCGCCGCGATCGACGCGAGCGCTTCACCGCGGAAACCGAGCGTGGAAATGGCGTCAAGATCGGGTGCGGTGCGCACCTTACTGGTGGCGTGGCGCAAGAACGCAACCGGAACATCGTCGCGTTCCATGCCTTCGCCGTTATCGGTGACGCTCATATACGTCACGCCGCCGTTTTGAATTTCAACACGAATGGTGGTCGCGCCCGCATCCATGCAGTTTTCAACCAGCTCCTTGATAACGGAAGACGGGCGTTCGACCACCTCTCCCGCCGCGATCAATTCGGCTGTATGTTTGTCCAGAACAGCAATTTTAGACAAGGCTGCGACCTCCTTTTTTACATAGATTGTGCCTCTTTGGCAAGTTCATAAAGCGTTTGAAGCGCTTCGATGGGTGTCAGCGTGTTGATATCGAGCGCGCGAAGTTGCTCGATAACGCTGTTTTCCGCCATCGGCAAAAACGACATTTGTCCGCCGAGATCCGTCACGGGTTCGGCGAAACGTTCTTTGGTGCCGCGCGGCGCAACAACACCTTCTTCGTCGAGCGTGCGCAAAATCTCTTTCGCGCGAGACACGACCGATTCGGGAATTCCCGCCAATTTAGCAACTTCGATGCCGTAGCTGTCATCGGCAGGACCGCGTACGATGCGGCGCAGGAACGTGATATCATCGCCGCGTTTTTTGACGGCAATGTTGTAATTTTTGACGCCCGACAACTCTTGTTCCATCACCGTCAGTTCATGATAGTGCGTAGCAAACAGCGTCTTGGCGCCGAGTTTTTTCTTGTCGGTGACATGCTCGAGCACGGCTCTGGCGATGCTCATGCCGTCGTAGGTCGAAGTACCGCGACCGATCTCATCGAACACGATCAAACTTTTCGCGGTCGCGTTGCGCAAGATGGACGCCACTTCGCTCATTTCGAGCATAAAGGTCGATTGACCCGAAGCCAAATCATCCGATGCGCCGACGCGGGTGAAGATACTGTCCACGACACCAATCGTTGCCGCCTCGGCGGGCACGAATGAACCGATTTGCGCCATCAACACAATCAAAGCCGTTTGACGCATGAAGGTCGATTTACCTGCCATGTTGGGGCCGGTGATCACGGCAACACGGTTTTCGCCGCTGTCGAGGAACGTGTCGTTGGGAACAAACGGCGCATCCTGCAACGATTCGACAACAGGGTGACGACCGTTTTTAATTTGAATCATGCCGCTTGTGTCAACAATCGGGCGGGAATATTGATATTTCACCGCCGCGTGCGCGAACGAGCACAGCACATCCAGTCGCGCGATCGCTTGGGCGGTAAATTGAATACGATGAAGTTGCTCGGCAACGACCTGACGAACCTCGGTAAACAGCTGGTATTCCAGTGCCACCACGCGGTCTTTGGCGCCGAGAACGCGCGCTTCGAGTTCTTTGAGTTCTTGGGTGATGAAGCGCTCAGCGTTGGCAAGCGTTTGCTTGCGGATATAATGTTCGGGGACTTGCTCGGAGAACGAGCGGCTCACCTCAATGTAATAACCGAACACGCGGTTATATCCGACTTTCAGGGTTTTGATACCCGTTTTTTCTTTTTCTTCCGCTTCGACGCGGGCGATGACACCTTTGCCGTCGGTCATTTCAAAACGAAGTTGATCGATCTCGGCGTTATAGCCCTCGCGGATCATGCCGCCTTCGCGAACGGAGAACGGCGGTTCTTCCACAATAGCGCGGTCGATCAGTTCGCGCAGATCCTCAAGCGGATCGATTGCTTTTTCGATATCCTGTAACAATGACGAGGAAACTGTGGCAAGCTCGGCTTTGATGGGTTGCAAATTGCAGATCGTTTGCCACAACGAGCGCAACTCTTTGGCATTGGCACTGCCGTACACAACGCGCGTCATGATACGCTCGAGATCGTAGATCGACGACAGCAATTCACGTAATTCCGCGCGCAACACCGTTTGATGCACCAGCTCGTCCACCGCATTTTGGCGGCGCGAGATCGGCGCGGGATTGATCAACGGACGCTCGATCCACGTACGGATCAGACGTTTGCCCATGGCGGTACGCGTGTGATCAAGAACGCCGAGAAGCGAGCCGCGCTTGTCTTTGTTGCGCATCGTTTCAAGCAATTCCAAGTTGCGACGCGCCGTCAAATCGAGTTGCATGTATTGTACGTCGGAATACACTTCGGGGCGATGGAACCGCTCCAATCCGCTCATTTGCGTATCTTTTAAATACGACAGCAAACAACCGATCGACGCCACCGCTTGCGGATGATCTTGCAAGCCGATTTCCGCCGTGGATTGCACATTGTATTGCGCGAGAACGGTTTGTTCGGTGAGCACCGCGTCAAACGCCTGCTCGCTTGCATATTGTTCTTTGAGTTGCAAACGCGACACGATGAAATCGCGAAGCACGGCATCCACACGGCACGCTTCATTCATCACGATCTCACTCGGACGAAAACGTCCGAGTTCGTTGATCACACGGAGAGTGGCGTCGTCACCGTCCATTTGCGTGGCATACAATTCACCCGTGGAACAATCGGCAAAGCAAACACCGATCGTCTCCCCTTCGCGGCAAATCACACACAGATAGTTGTTTTTGCCTTCATCGAGCATACTGCTTTCGATGACGGTGCCGGGGGTGATGACACGCACGACTTCACGTTTCACAAGACCTTTCGCCAGCGCGGGATCTTCAGTTTGCTCGCAAATCGCGATTTTGTAGCCTTTGGCCACCATGCGGGCGATATACGATTCACAACTGTGGAACGGCACACCGCACATCGGCGCACGCTCCTCCAAGCCGCAATCGCGGCCCGTCAACACCAGTTCCAGTTCTTGCGACGCAATTTTGGCATCATCAAAGAACATCTCGTAAAAATCGCCCAAACGGAAAAAGAGGATGGCATCGGGATTATTCTGTTTGATTTCGAGATATTGTTGCATCATCGGACTGAGTGCCAATGCCCGTCACTCCTTTCTTTTTCAAAAATCAGTGGCAACCGCCGCAGCTGCCGCAGTTACCGCCGCAGGAATGCTCCAAATCGATCTCGCGGGGATCTTCACCTTGTGCGGACAGCATCAGGATGCGTTGCACACTGTTGAGCAGTTGATCCATCGCCATGCGCGCCGTGTTATAGGCTTGCATACTTTCGTTGGCCATCACGCGTCCGTAGACTTCATGCAGCTCCGCATCAAGCTTGTGAAGCTTTTCGTCGTCGCGCTCGTCTTTTTCGCTTTCGGTCGCGAGTGCCATACGCTTCAGGTTGAATTCGCCGATGAGATCTTGAAGTTCCTTATCATCGTCTGCTTTGGCTTGCGCCATTTGAAGAGCGACATAGCGATCGTCTTGTTGGAGCGCCTCGCCCATTTCTTTTGCCATTTCGAGTAACATATCCATTGTAAAAATCTCCTTTTTGATAAATAATTTTATAACACTTCGCGGATCTCACCGATCAAGATCCAGCTTTTGGCTTCGGTGATATCCACCAAGGCGTGTTTACCGATCATTGACGCGTCGCCTTTGACACGCACGATCACGTTATCAGGCAGACGCGCTTCCAAGAAATCGCCGACAACGGTTTCAAGAAGCGCTTTCTTCGTTTGACCGACCATGGCGGCGGTGCGTTTGGCGGAAAGCGATTCTTGCAAGGTCGTCATTTCTTGGAACCATTTCACCTTTTCCTCCGCCGAAATCGGATCATCCATTCGTGCGGCGGGGGTTCCCTCACGCGGCGAATAAATGAACGTAAAGAGCGACACAAAGCCGACTTCTTCGATCAACGACAGGGTTTGCTCAAAATCCTCTCGGGTTTCACCCGGGAAACCAACGATCACATCGCTTGTGAACGAGATGTCGGGTACGACCGAACGCGCATACGCAATCAAATCGAGATATTGCTCGCGGGTGTAGTGGCGGTTCATTTCCTTCAAAATGCGGTTGCTTCCCGATTGGAACGGCAAATGGAAATGGCGCGACACCTTTTCGCACGCGGCGATCGTATCGAAGAGTTCCTTTGTGGCATCGCGGGGGTGCGACGTCATGAAACGAATGAGAAAATCGCCTTCGATGGCGTTGATGCGACGAAGAAGTTCGGGGAAATTAACGCCGTGCGCTTCGCCTTTGCCGTACGAGTTGACGTTTTGACCGAGAAGCGTAATTTCTTTGTATCCTGCGGCAACAAGCTCCTTCGCCTCGGCGATGACCGCTTCGGGATCGCGCGAACGTTCACGTCCGCGGACATACGGCACAATGCAATAGGTGCAGAAGTTGTTGCAACCGTTCATGATCGGAAGCCACGCTTTGAATTCGCCGTCACGCACCACAGGGATGCCTTCGGCGATGTTGCCGTCTTCCGTGGGGATCTCAACCTTGCGTTTTTGATCTTCAATGACGCCGCACAGCAATTCGGGGAAACGGTACAGCACGTGTGTGCCGAAAATCAAATTGACGAACGGATAGCTTTTATAAAACTTTTGCGCGATATGCTCTTGCTGTACCATACAGCCGCACAACACGATCATCAAATGCGGTTTACGGCGTTTGAGATTTTTGAGAGCGCCGACGTTGCCGAACACGCGATCTTCGGCGTGTTCACGCACCGCACAGGTGTTGAACAAAATCAAGTCCGCTTCGTCGGCTTGTTCGGTAAACCCAAACCCCATCGCGGCAAGCATACCTTTAATGTGCTCGCAGTCGGTGACATTTTGCTGACAGCCATAGGTGCGCACGAAAGCAAGCGGCGGATGTTCGGGAAGCAAAAACGCATAATACTCACGAATTCGCTTGGTAAACGGCTGTTGAGCCGCCAGTTCTTCGGGGGTGATCACACGCGTGTGAGACATCGGCTCATCGCCTCCTTTTGGATAGAAATATACAGGATACAGTATAACAAATTTGAAACCATAATGCAATGGAAAATTGCGAAATAATTTGTAAAAAATAAAACGAAACCGAGCACTTGCCAAAAAGCAAGCGCTCGGTTTCGGTATTACAGTTTTCCCAAAAATGTTTTCATCGTATACACATAGCCCTCTCCGGTGAAATCCCCGTTTTGGAGCAATTCATCGCGTTTAGGGGCATCGGTTTTCGGTGTAAGATACGACGAAGTTGCCGCTTTCTCACCGCTTGTGTCCATCCGTTTTGCTGAAATTGTGGTCGGTGCAGGATGCAACAGCAACACGGGATACATCGTTTTCTCCGTATCAACATCTGCAAAGCGGTAGGGTTCTTTTTCTTTATAGATATAACCTGTTGCTTTTGCCGTCCCGTGCGTTTCAAACAAAAGAGAGCGCACGGCGATGTGTGTTTCATCCATAAAGCGCAGATGTTGCTTTCGAAACACCGTACCGATAATCTTGATTCCGTAGCACACATCGGCGGTTTCGATCTTACACGCGAGGTCGCCGCTCTTGACTGTGTCAAGCCACCACAAGCGTTTAAGCGGAGTGAAAGTATAGCCTTTTTGACAGCAAACCGCTTTGAGCTTACAGGCAAGTAACAATCGCCGCACCGCAAACACGATATACGGCAACACAACAAGCACCGCGAGCACAAGAACAATATATACGATAAACGGCATGGTGATCACTCCTTTACAAAATCACTCCCGATACAAAATGAGGATGATCGGGGTTTCACCGACAGTAACGGAATACGGAAACAGTCCTGCTTCTACAATGGCAAGCATCTGTGCGGGGATGTAGGCATTAAGTGCGCCTGCGTGTAGGAAATAATCCCGTTTGTCCACGTGAGACGGCACACAATTGGTGTACTGCTCGTAAAGACATCTTAAATCCGCAAGCAACAACGGTTTCAACTCATCATAAATTGCTTGTTTCACGGGGTCAAGCAATTCCATGGCATCCTTGAATGTCAAGCCGGGAATATCCGCTTTCAATTCGCCGTTTTCGTCGCGGCGCAGAATATGCATCTCTTCAAAAACAGGAAGCACATCATAAAGCTGAGCGACATCCGTTTTGACGCGGTCGGTAAAGAGCGAGGCGAACAACCGCATAATGCTTGTCGAACGACATTTAAACGGTAGCTTTTTGTCATAGGCAAGATGTGCTTGACCGAACAGCGAGTTGTAGTCGTATGCCATATATTCCAAAGGCATGCCCGCACCTTCACTGTGACCGACTTGCACGGGACCGGAGGTGTCATATTTGGCGTTTGTTTGTTCATTGGCAACGAGTACCCGCCCTGTTGCCAACCAACGTCCTCCGTTGGGGCGTTCGGGCGGTTCGCCCTCTCGCACCATCACATCTCGTGTGATAAGATTTGACAACACATCGTGAATTATGTGCAACAGCAGGGTCGCTTTTTGTTTATCGCTCATCGCAATCGTACATGGCGCTTCAAAAAGCAACTCCGCGTGTTTCCACACAACATCCATCACAAGTTTTGCTTTCTCGGCAGAAAGACGTTCTTGCGCCGCCACATCGCCGAAGCTGTCGCGATAGGTTTGCATAAAACAACGGGTATAGACAAGACCGCCGCTTGTGCGTCCCATCAGTTCGCCTGCGACCAGCTTATCAATCGCTTCTTCGATATACGCACACGGCATTCCCATCGCATCGGCAAGGTCTTTGATAGGAATCGGTTTTTCATAAGCAAGGATCAGCAGATTCTTTTCCAACTTGGAACGAACCAGCGTAAACGGCTCATTGGAAAAACCGGTATTGCCCCAGATGCCAAGACTTAAATCTTTCGGTTCATAACTGGCAGTGGAATACGCTTTCATCGTAGTCAGCCCTCCTTTGATCTGACGGCGGGCGGCGGATAAACGCGACAGCACCGTTCCTTTCGGGATGCCGAGTTCGCGCGCGATCTGTTCCACGGGTTGGCCGTGCATATAGTGTCGCACCGTCACCTCGCGGTAAATTTTCAGCAAACGGCTGATTTCCCGCCGCACCGCTTCGTGTTCGTCGGACAGATCTTCTGCAGGGTCTTCGGCCGCCAAATCCGCAGGGAAATCGTAGGTCACAATGCTGTCGCGGTATTTTCGACGCAACTGATCGTTACGCTTATTACGAAGAACCGTGCTTAAAAACCCTTTTGGATGTTCAATGTGCTCACCCGACTGCTCCTTCTTAATAAGTGCCAACAGTGTATCTTGCACCAACACATCCACATCGGGGTCGTCGCCGTAAAGGTGACACGCCGTTTCGTAGGTGTAATTCAGCAATTCTTCATATCGTGTTTCCGACAGCATTATGTTTCCTCCTTTCTGTCCGTTCACCCTTTTAGTCGTCAACGATTCGGGTAGATTCGCGGTTTTTACAAAAAATAAAAGAGGACTAAAAGTTTTTTGAAAACCTTTTAGTCCCCCTTATCACTTATGATATTGTCCGCCGCTTAAAATCTGCATCGCGCGGTAAAGCTGTTCGCACAGCATCACGCGGGCAAGCTGATGCGGGAAGGTCATCGGCGACATCGACAGTTTGAGTCGCGCTTTTGCTTTGACAGCATCGGAGAGTCCCCACGAACCGCCGATCAAAAACGTGATGTCTCCTTCGCCTCCGACGGCGTACTGTTCAATGAGCGCGGCGAGTTGTTCCGAGGAACGCTCTTTTCCCTCAACGCACAACGCAACAGGAAGCGACGAGGTTTCCAGTTTTGCGAGCAGACGCTCCCCTTCCGCGTCGATCACCGCCTTGATTTGCGCGGCAGAAGGATTGTTCGGGATGCGCTCTTCGGGCACTTCCGTGATTTGAAAACGGCAAAACGGACGTAAACGCTTTTGATATTCCGCGCACGCATCACGCCAATACGCCTCTTTTAAACCGCCGACGCACAAAATCGTAATTTTATACATAGGCTTACTCTTCAATCAACGGGCAAAGCACCTCCGCAACATATTCGCCCATACGCTCGATACCCGCTTCGATGAGGTGAATGCCGTCCGCCGACCAGTGCTTGGGCTCTTGCTCCACGCACATCATCGCGATCAAACCGTCCATCGGGAGATAGGCATCGGCATACTTTTTTGCCACACGGCGAAACGCGTTGATCTTCAAATAGAAATCCTCACGCCACAAATCTTCATCCTCGTGCACCATGAACGGCTCGATCATCAAGATTTTGGCGTTGGTGTTCGCTTTGACGTCGTCAAGCAATTTGCGCAGATTATTTTCATAATCCTCGACGCTTGTCGGGTCATTGTTATCATAACGTCTCCACGTATCATTCACGCCGATCATCAAGGTCATGATATCGGGTTGCAGATCGATGGTATCCTCTTGCCAACGCTCCAGAAGATTCCACGTGCGATCGCCGCTGACACCGCGATTGATAAACGTGAAATCGATTTCGGGGAACACTTCCGCAATCAAAGCCGATGCCGTCGCCACATAGCCGTTGCCAAGGTCGGCGGGATTGGATTTGTCGCGATTGCATTCAGTGAGGCTGTCGCCTTGAAACAAAATTTTCATGGTACCATCTCCTATTTCTGAATTTTACAACACTTTAGATAAGAACGATTTCAAGCGATCACTTTTCGGAGCAGTAAAGATATCTTCGGGAGTACCTTCCTCCACAATCAAACCATCTTCCATGAAGATCACGCGGTCGCCGACTTCACGTGCAAAGCCCATTTCATGCGTAACAACAATCATGGTTCTGTTGTTTTGTGCAAGCGATTTCATAACCTCAAGTACTTCGCCGACCATTTCGGGATCAAGCGCCGAGGTCGGTTCGTCAAAAAGAAGCACATCGGGGTCCATTGCCAAAGCGCGAGCAATGGCAACGCGTTGTTTTTGACCGCCCGACAGCTGGTTCGGATAAGCACCTGCACGATCTTGAAGACCGACACGTTTGAGCAATTCAAGCGCATACGCTTGCGCATCCGCCTTGGACTTTTTAAGGAGTTTGGTAGGTGCCAACGTCATGTTACGAAGCACGGTCATATGCGGAAAGAGATTAAAATGTTGGAACACCATGCACATGCGTTGGCGATGGCGATCAATGTTTACACCTCTCGCAAGAATGTTCACACCGTCCACAACAATTTCGCCTTCCGTCGGAAATTCCATCAAGTTGAGCGAACGCAAAAAGGTCGATTTGCCGCTTCCGGACGGGCCGATAATGACAACGACCTCACCACGGTTAATTGTGCAATCCACACCGTCCAATGCGTGGATCGTACCGTTGTTATAATGCTTTTTCAAGCCCTTTACGGAAATAAGGGATTCCGTATTCATACATGTATTATCGTTCACTTTTACGCAACCCCTTCTCCAGTTTTCCGACAAGCATCGTCAAGAACATCACGAGTGCCAAATAGATCAACGCGACCGCAATCAACGGCATAAACGCCGAGAAGGTGCGTCCCGAGATGATATCGCTGACTTTTGTCAATTCTTCGACGCCGATATAACCTGCAACCGAAGTTTCTTTCAAGAGCACAATGAATTCATTGCACAACGTAGGAAGAACACTTTTGAACACCTGCGGGATGATAATATACACCATCGTTTGCAGATAGTTAAATCCCAGTGATCGTCCCGCTTCAAATTGTCCGTTGTCAATGGACATGATGCCACCGCGTAAAATTTCCGCCACATACGCACCCGAGTTGATACCGAACGCCAGCACAGCGACCATCATGGAGTTGCGCGAATTCGCAAACACAATGATATACATGATCAACAACTGCACCATAACCGGTGTACCGCGGATAACCGTCAAATACACATGGCAAATGCCGTTGAAAAACTTCAGCACATAGTAGCCGATATTTTTATGCATTTCCATGCTTTCGCGGTTCTTATCGTATGTTGAACGCACGCCCGCCACGACCACACCGATCGCAACGCCGAGAAGCAACGCAAAAAATGTCAGCATCAAGGTGTTTCCGAGACCCTTGACAAGCCATCTCCAACGTCCTTCGTCAACGAAATTCAAAATGAATTCCGCTTTGAAACTATCAAACCATTCCATCATGTTGTTGACCCTTTCTAACTGTCAAAACACAAAGAGGAGAAGGGACTGTATGCCCGTCTCCTCTTTGCAAATACAGATCACATTCAATTATTCGGCAGCCGTACCGTTCGCAGGAATGTACTTCGCGATGATTCCGTCGATGGTACCGTCGGCTTTCAATTCCGCCAACGCCGCGTTGATTTGATCGAGCAATTCGGTGTTGCCTTTTTTCACGCAAATCGCATAATCCTCAATCGCATATTCGTTGTCGCCTTCCAAGATGTGGATGCCTTCGTTGGCTTCCACGAAAGATTTCGCAGGCTCGTTGTCAATAATCACGCAATCCACTTTGTTGGATTTCATCGCTTCGACAGCCGCCGCGCCGGTTTTGTAACGAATCACACGATCGGTTTTGATCGATTCATCATCGTTGAGGTCGTTAAAGCCCCAGCCGCTGATCGCGCTCGACGAATAGATATCGCCGGTGGTGTTTTCTTGAACACCGACTTTGATGTCAGGGTTTTTGAGGGCGGTGGGATCGCCGTTTTCGTCAAACACGAAGATATCGTCCAGCGACTTGATATCCGAACCGTCTTTCACGATAATGACTTGAATACCGGTAGCGTATGTATCGGAGAAATCCATCGTCTTTTTACGATCCTCGGTCACGGTGATACCCGCCATACCGAAATCAAATTTACCTTGCGACACACCGGTCAAAACCGTACCGAACGCCACGTCTTCGATCACAAGCTCTTTGCCGAGTTTATCTGCAACGGCTTGCGCGATCTCGATGTCGATACCGGCATAGTCTTCCACATTTTTTCCTTCGCCCACTTTGTACTCATACGGCGGGAACGCCGCGTTGGTCGCCATGACCAATTCGTTGGAATTGTCTTCGCTGCAAGACGCAAACACAGACACGCATCCCAAAAGAACCATCACAGAAAGAACAACAGAAAGCCATTTTTTCATTTCTCTCAAACTCCTTATTCAGGTCAAGTAATCTGACCAAAAATTACACAAATCAAGTATACTGTATCTTTATGCAAAAATCAAGCGGTTTTTTTGCAAATCCGCGAAAGAATATACAAGTTCGTCGGCACCCGCCGAACGAAGCTCTTCTTCCCCACGAAAGCCGTACGCACAACCGATGCAAGCGAGATCCGCCGCGTGCGCGGTTTTGACATCGACATCGGAGTCGCCGACAAACACACACTCTTTAGCAGTTACGCCGAGTGTTTGCATAGCGAGATACACAACCTGCGGATGGGGCTTGCGTTCATAATCGGGGCAGGATCCAAACACCGCATCAAAACGGTCGCCGAACAGATACTCCACCAGTTTGACCGATTGTGCGTGCGGTTTGTTGGTCACGACCGCCAAACGAATGCCGTTTTCTTTAAGGAAATCGAGCGTTCTGATCACACCGTCATACGGCGGGGTGTCCTCGAGACAAGTGCGGTCATATCGCTGAACAAAACGTTCGAGCAATTCGTCCTCATAGCAATCCCCTGCCGCACGTTCGATCAGCACCTTGGCTCCGTTTCCGACAAACTGTCGATACGCCTCAAGCGGATGCGTGGGCAATCCCGCTTCGGTGAGCACCGCGTTGACGTTGTTCGCCAAAGCCTGAAGTGTATCGGCAAGAGTGCCGTCGAGATCGAATAAGACAGCCTTCACCATGATCAAAACACCCTCACGCTGTACGAGAAGGAACGTGTTTCACCGGGTTTGGCGATAACGACATGATTTTTGTGTTCAAACACATTGTCTTCGCTGTCGCGTGTCGCGCCGCCCTGCCACGGTTCGAAACAGACAAACGGTTGATCGTCGACCATCGTCCACACCGCAAACACAGGGAAACCGGAAATGTCCATCTCGACACCGCGACCGCTTTTGGCAGACACGAGTTTGACGGACTTTGATTTGAGGTTTTCGAACACCAAGGCATCGCCGCGGAACAGCACATGATTCAAGCGGAAGCTCTTTTCGTCGGTGAGCAAGCGGTTGTAGGTTGCATCGGCGATAAGGCAGGTGTTCATGTCGATCAGCGGGCAATCCGCCGTTTCATTTTGCTCGAATTCCACGAGATAATCGGTGTAGGCTTCGCCCTCGACAAGCGGCACATGAAACGCGGGGTGACCGCCGACACAATACGGCATATCGTAATCGCCCGTGTTCGTGACGGTGTACGTCGTGCGCACCGCATCACCTTCAAGCGCATGAGTGACGAGGAACTCGAAATGATACGGATATTGCTTGAAGGTTTCGTCGTTATCGGTATAACGATAGGTCACGGACGTATCGGTTGTTTTCACCGTTTCAAACGGAGCGGTACGGCAAAAGCCGTGCTTAGGAAGATGAATATCGCCCGCCGCAGAGGTTGCGCAGTTGTTGCGCAAAGCACCGATAATCGGGAACAGCGTCGGCGAATGCTTATTCCAATAGGGTGCGTGACCGTCCCACATGTAGGACAGGCCGTCGGCGGACACGATGCTGTGCATTTCGGCACCCGTATCACAGGTGGTCACGGTCAAAAATTCATTTTTCAAGGTTGTCAACATCTTCGCCACTCTCCTATCGTTTAAGCTTGAGCCACAGTTCGTTCACAAAGCGATTGGTCGAATCCTCCAACGTGATGTAGACCTCGGAACGATCCAAGATCGCTTCGTCGGGATAATAGACGGGATCGTTTTTTCTCTCCTCGTCTTGCATATCACGCGCGGCGGTATGCGGCGAAGAGTAGCCGATATATTCAGCGTTGGCATACGCGACATAGGGGTCGCACATAAAATTAATGTATGCCTCCGCTTCTGCTTTATGCTCGCTTTTTTTCAAAACGCACATCGCATCCACAAACAAATTGGTGCCTTGGTCGGGAACGAAAAACGACACATCGGGATTACCCTCGTCTTCGTCCATAATGATGCAAGCATCACCGTTGTAATACGGCGCGATCCATGCTTCCTCATTGATCATGCGGTCATAGATCTGATCCATGACATAGGCTTGCAAGAGCGGCTTTTGCTCTTTGAGTTTGTCGTAGCAAGCCCAAAGTTCCGTCTCATCTTGAGAATTCAAGGAATAACCAAGCATTTTTTGCGTAATACCGAACGCATCGCGCGGATTGTTGATCATAAGGATCTTGCCCTTGTAATCCTCATCCCACAGCAAACTCCAACCTTGGGCGAGGTCTTCTTCTTTGACATACTTTGTGTTGTAGAAGATGCCGACGACGCCCCATGTATACGGCACGGAATAAAGGTTTTCGGGATCGTAATCCAAGCTTTTGTATTGATCGTCGATATATTTATAGTTCGGGATATTGATATTTTTTGCGGGGTCGATTTCGGCAAGAAGATCGTTTTCAATCATCTTGCCGATCGTGTAATCGGACGGGATCACAACGTCGTAATCCGCCGCGCCCGAGCTGATGAGCGAATACATATCTTCGTTGCTATCGAAGGTTTTGTAGTTGATTTCAATGCCCGTTACATGCGTGAACGCCGCGTTAACATCGACGATTTCGTCGTCAATGTATTCGCCCCAGTTGTACACATTTAAGGTTACACCTTTTTTGGGTGCGGCGGGCGTGCTTTGCCAATCCCACACAACTTCGACTTCCTCTTCACTCTCTTCTTCGGGAGCCGCAGAACACGCACAGCAACCGAGAAGCAACGTCGCACACAGCAACACAGACAGCCATTTTTTCAACGTGATATCCCTCCTTTGGGGATGAACTCATTTGGCACGCTTGGAACGACGTGCCATATCACGGATTTGTCCGATGTTCGCCAACAACAAGAGCAGGAAAACCGAGCCAAACATCAAGGTGGACAACGCGTAAATTTCGGGAGTGACAGGACGCTTGACCATCGAATAAATCGTAACGGACAGCGTTTGCGCCGACGAACCCGAGGTGAAATAACTGATTGCAAAGTCGTCAAGCGAGATGGTGAACGCCATGAGCGCGCCGGTGAAAATGCCGGGCAGGATCTCAGGGATCATCACCTTGATGAACGCTTGAATGGGTGTACAGCCGAGATCAAGCGCCGCTTCAAACAAATGCTTATTCATTTGGCGCAGTTTCGGCATGATTTGCAACACCACATACGGTGTACAAAACGTGATATGCGCCACGCATAACGTAAAGAAACCGGGTTTGAAGATGCGGATAACGGGCATCATCGCCACAAACATCAGCATAAACGCAATACCTGTGACGATTTCGGGGTTGACCATCGGAAAATGGTTCACGGTCATCATCACGCCGCGGAGCTTTCCGTTCATGGAATGAATACCGATCGCGGCAAGCGTGCCGAGAAGAGTGGCAAACACCGTCGCAATCACCGCCACCTGCACCGTAACCATCAGCGAGGACAGAATCTCTTCGTTTTGAAACAAGCGGCCGTACCACTCAAAAGAAAACTCTTTCCATTCCATCGGTGTATATCGTGCACTGTTAAAGGAGAACACGATGACCATGACGATCGGGAAATACAACAACGCAAACACGAAGATGTTGTAAATACGAGACAGCGCCTTCATATCATCATGCCCCCTTCCTCGTTGTCATTCTTGTCAACCAGGTGGGTCAGTGCCATGGACAGCAAAATCAACACCATCAACACCAGCGACAGTGCCGAGCCGACCGCCATGTTGGGAGCTTCGCCGACGAACATGCTCTCGATGACATCGCCGATCATGTTGCGCTTGCTTCCGCCGAGAATCGTCGAAATGACAAACGTGCTCACGGACGGCACAAACACCATCGTGATGCCGTTGAGAATGCCGGGAACCGACAACGGCAACAGCACACGGCGAAACACTTGAAACATATTGGCGCCGAGATCTTGCGCCGCTTCGATTTCACTTTTTTCAATTTTCACCATCACCGAATAGAGCGGCAAAATCATGTACGGCAGGAAATCATAGACAAGTCCGAACACGATGGCCGCATCGGTGTTGAGAATCGGGATCGGCCCGACTCCGAACAGTCCGAGGAATTGGTTCAAAAGACCCGAATCGGACAACAAGCTTTTGATCGCTTGTGTGCGAAGCAGGAAATTCATCCACATCGGGAGCATCACAAGCATGACCATCGTTGCTTGCGTGCGTTCACTCGCGCGAGAAATCGAAAACGCGATCGGATACGCAATCACAAGCGAAATGACCGTTGTCAAAAATCCCAGCCACAACGAATACAAAATCGTGGTGACATGCGAATCCGTCAGCAGGGTTTCTCCTCGCGACGGATCGTAGGCGAAGATCGCCAAAATATTATCAAATGTAAAGGCTCCGTTTGCATCGGTAAACGCAAACCACAGCACCATACCGATTGGAACGAGCGTAAAAATCGCCATCCACAGCCCGAACGGTGCTGCCAGCCAAGCGGATTTCTTTTTCATTGCGCCGCTCCGTTCTCCGGATCGGGATCGCCGAGCTCGTCGAACTCTTCGGAGAACGAGCTGTAATCGCCGAACATGCCGGAATATTCGGATTTCTTCATAACTTGAATTTCCTGCGGATCGATCATAATACCGATCACGCTGTCAACGGCGTAGAAATCCGTGGTTTGGATCATCCATTTGAAGCCTTTGACATCGACAATAATCTCATAGTGCATGCCCTTGAAGGTGATGTTGGTCACGCGACCGACAAGATCGCCTTTTTCGGGTTCCACGATGTCGATATCTTCAGGACGCACAACCACATCGACCGGCTCGTCTTTTTCAAAGCCATGGTCAACGCAACGGATCTTTTTGCCGAAGAACTCCACAAGATAGTCCTCACGCATGATGCCGTCGAGAATGTTGCTTTCGCCGATGAAGTCTGCCACGAACGCGTTTTGCGGTTCATTGTAAATATCGGTCGGTGTGCCGATTTGTTGAATACGACCGCCGTCCATGACCACAACGGTATCCGACATCGAGAGCGCTTCCTCTTGATCGTGCGTGACGTACACAAACGTGATGCCGAGGCTCTTTTGAATGTTTTTCAACTCCACTTGCATATCCTTGCGGAGTTTGAGGTCCAGTGCGGCAAGCGGTTCGTCGAGAAGCAACACGCGCGGGTTGTTCGCGAGCGCACGCGCGATCGCGACACGTTGCTGTTGACCGCCCGACAAGGTCGAAATGCTGCGTTTTTCAAAGCCCTTGAGATTGACAAGAGCCAGCATTTTTTCAACCGTTTCAGCGATCTCGGCTTTTTTCTTCTTTTGCACGCGCATGCCGAACGCAACGTTTTCGTAGACATTCAGATGCGGGAACAACGCATAGCGTTGGAAGATGGTGTTGACGCGGCGTTTGTGCGGCGGCACGTTATTGACGCGTTGATCACCAAAAAAAACATCGCCGCTATCGGGAGTGATGAAGCCGCCGATGATACGCAGCGTGGTCGTCTTGCCACAGCCCGAAGGGCCCAGAAGCGTGACGAATTCTCCATCGTGAATACTGAGGTTGAGACCGTCCAGTATTTGTTCTCCGTCAAAAGAAACAGCGATGTCCTTGAGTGTAATAATATCTTTCATGAGAAATGCATCCCCCTTTGCGGTCGCACACTGCCAAAAACAGGCAGGCTGTGTGCTTGTGAGTTTCGCGTGGACAGCGAGTTCGCCATCAATCGGCCGTGAAACCGCCGTACCTTGGGTTCTGCCCTCCGCAAAGGGTTTTTCACAGTCATCAAACGTGACTGCGGCAGAGCCTGTATACGGCATATGGTCATTTTGCCTTAGATGCACCCCTATATATTATATAGGGAAACTGTATATCACTATAAGGAAAAACGACAAAAAAGTCAAGGGTATTTTCGTATTTTCTTAAAAAACCACCCTTTTTCGGCAAAAAAAGAGACACCTCATAAGAGATGTCTCTTTCTGCTTTTTATCAATCGAGAGGTTTGTTGGAAGCAACCGTATCGAACACATCCGTGATCTCTTTCGAGGGAGGTGCCGTCAACAGGCTGACCACCACATTCAGCGCAAGCGCGATCAAAAACGCGGGAAGCAGTTCATAGATCGCAAACGCACCGCCGATCGGAGCGATGAGGAATTTCCAGACGAACACCATCGCGCCACCGGAGATCATCGAAACCAATGCGCCCCATTTATTGGAACGCTTCCAGAACAACGCCAACACCACAGCGGGGCCGAAGGCGGCACCGAAGCCTGCCCACGCAAACGACACGATCTTAAAGACCGAGCTGTCGGGATCAAGTGCCAAGAACACGCCGCCGATCGCGATCACGATGACTGCCACGCGCGCAACCCACATCGCCAATTTTTCGGACGCTTTAGGGCAGAGTTTGCCTTTGAAAAGATCCTGCGCAACCGAGGAACTCGCCGCTAACATTTGCGAATCCGCCGTCGACATCGTCGCCGCCAGCATGCCCGCGATGATCAAGCCGCCGAGGATGGCGAAGAACCAGCCGTACTCGCTGATCGTAGACGCAAACACCGCGACAACATTTTCAGCCTTGTTATACGTCACATACGTTGCGCCGTTTTTCTCGGTAACCGACAATTCCGAGGGCTTCAAATCATGCATGTTCGATTCGTTGTAATTTTCGAGCATCCAGTAAGTGCGATCATCTTTTTCTGTTGCCGGATCATCCTTGCCGACACAGAAATAAGCCGTACCGTTTTCGTCAAGCACCGCCGACGAATTGTCAACAAAATATGTCGAAGTCGATTCGGGAGCTTGTTGCACCGCCGCACTTCTGACAAGATTGGGAGCCGATGTGAAGCCGGCGATACCGATCATAACGGCGATTGCCAACGACACCACAACCCAACCCGAAGCCACACGACGAGAGGTTTTCACATCATCTGCTTTGCGGATTGCCATAAAACGGAGCAAGATAGCAGGCATACCGAAATAACCAAGACCCCACGCCAACGTCGAAACAACCGGCAAGAAGCCGTAAGAGGCTTTTTCGCCCGTCACATAATCATGACCCTCAAACACATTGAGATAACCGGGGATTTCTTTTGCATTTTCGATCACCGCCTGCACACCGACCGCATCTGCACTGCGGGCGCTGAACACACCGAACAACAACACACCGACCAACGCCGCCGTCATCAAGATACCTTGAATGAAGTCGGTGGTACTCGCCGCCAAGAAACCGCCGATGGCCGTGTACAACACGATAACCACCGCACTGCAGACCATAGCAGTCGTGTAATTAATCCCAAACAGTCCCGAGAAAATTTTGCCGCAAGCCGCAAAGCCGGAAGCCGTGTACGGCACGAAGAACACAAAGATGATTACAGCCGAAATGCACATGAGCATCTTGCTTTTATCGCCGTAGCGGTTGGAGAAAAACTCGGGAATGGTGATGGAGTTCTTCGCCGCATACGTATAACGTCGCAGACGTTTTGCCACAAACAACCAGTTCAGATAGGTGCCGATTGCCAAACCGACAGCCGTCCAAACCGCTTCGGGCAAGCCGAAAGCGTAAGCAACGCCGGGCAAACCCATCAGCAACCAACCGCTCATGTCCGACGCTTCGGCGCTCATTGCCGTCACAAAGGGACCGAGTTGGCGACCGCCGAGATAGTAATCGCGGGTACTTTTGTTTTTGTTTGCATAATAGATACCGACGCCGATCATGCCGAGCATGTACACAACAATTGTGACAAGCATCACAAATTGTTCAGATGTCATAGTCATGGGTATCTCCTCCTTCTTTTCAAACGATCATTTCGAGCGGATGCTTTGCCAATAGGATGCAAAGCCTTGCTCGGTTTTGTTATCTCCCGGGGTATAATACACCGTATCTTTTAAAACATCGGGCAAATATTGTTGTGCCACCCAATGTCCTTCAAAGCTGTGGGGATACAGATAAAACTGTCCTTTTACAGCGGAATCTTCCCCGTCGAAATGCTTGTTTTGCAACTGACGCGGAATCGGTCCGCTTTTGCCCGCGCGAATATCCGCCGCCGCCGCATCGTACGCCAAGTAAGCGCTGTTGGATTTGGGACTTTGGCACACAAGCACCACCGCATCCGCCAGCGGGATGCGCGCTTCGGGTAAACCGACCTGCAACGCCATGTCCACCGCCGCTTTGACGATGGGAAGGATTTGCGGATAGGCAAGACCGACATCTTCCGCCGCGCACACCATCAAACGACGGCAAGCCGAAAGCAGGTCCCCCGCTTCCAGCAGTCGCGCCAGATAATGGACTGCGGCGTTCGGATCGGAACCGCGCATGGATTTTTGGAACGCGGAGAGGATGTCGTAATGCTCATCCCCTTCGCGGTCATATTTCATGGCGCTGTTCGTTCCGAGTTGTGCCACGGTTTCACGCGTAACCGACAGCGAACCGTCCGCCGACAATCCCGCGGACAGCACACTGAGTTCCACGGCGTTGATGGCTTTTCGCACATCACCGCCGCAAGAGCGCGCGATATCGAGCGTGACGCCCTCTTCGACTTGCAACACAAGCTGTTGCTCGTTTTCAAGAAACGCAAACGCACGTTTGACGGCACGTTCGGTCTCGTCGATATCCACCGCTTTGAATTCAAACACGGTCGAGCGGCTCAAAAGCGCGCCGTACACATAAAAATACGGGTTTTCGGTCGTGGACGCGATCAGCGTCACATTACCGTTTTCGATATGCTCAAGCAGTGTTTGTTGTTGCTTTTTTGTGAAATACTGGATCTCATCGAGATACAGCAAAATGCCGCCTGCTCCTGCGAGCGTTCCCACTTCAGCGATGACACTTTTGATGTCCGCCGTGGAAGCGGTCGTGCCGTTGAGCTTGTGCAGGCGCATATCCGATCGCGACGCAATGATGCGCGCGACAGTGGTTTTGCCGACACCCGACGGCCCGTAAAAAATCAGATTCGGGATCTTGCCGCCGTCGATGATGCGACGAAGCGCTTTGTTGTCATCGAGAAGATGACGTTGACCGACGACTTCATCGAGTGTTTGCGGACGCATACGGTCCGCAAGAGGCGTGTTCATACGCGTTCGCCTCCCCTCTTACAAATCCTGTGCAAAGAAGCGCAGGAACTTTTCGATCGCCGTATCCCAAAAACGCCATTCGTGCGCGCCCGCCCATTCTTCATATGTATGCGTGACACCGCACGCCTCCAAATGCGCATGGAAGCGGCGATTGTCCTCGATGAGAAAATCGCTTTCGCCGCACACTTGATAAATCGGCGGGAAGTTTTTGCCGCTTGCGGCAAGCTTGAACAAATCCTCGTCCTCTTCGATGCCGTCACCGAACAGAGACGTGATTTCCGCTTTGCCCATACCGCAGGGGTTGGTTTCGAAGAAGCGACACACATCGGTCACAGCCGACGTGCACGCCGCCTTGGCGTAACGCTCGGGATGGGTCAGCGCACAGCGCATCGCGCCGTAGCCGCCCATCGACAAGCCTGCCACAAACGTGTGCGCAGGATCGAGCGTCGTGCGAAAAAATTGGTTGCACAATTTCGGCAATTCTTCGGAGATATACGTGAAATACGGCAAACCGTACGCCATGTTTTGATAAAACCCGCGTTGCACCTCGGGCATCACGATGGCAATGCCCGTTTCCTCGGCATACAGATCAAGTTTCGTGCGACGCGACCACGCCGTGTGGTTATCAGACAAGCCGTGAAGCAAAAAGAGCACGGGATAGTCGCCGTTTTCAAGACGCTTGACGCCGTTGTCGGGAATCACAACCGCGACATCCGTCATCATGCACAGCGTCGACGAGAAAAATGTCGAGTTAAAATACGCCATTGTTCATTCCTCTTAATACAGCGGATAACGAGCGCACAGTTCTTGCACACCGGCGCGGATGCTGTCGGCTTTGTTCTCAAAGTCGGTCACAGCGTCGGCGATGAAGCCCGCGATGAGATCCATGTCCGCTTCTTTCAAGCCACGGCTGGTGACAGCGGGCGTGCCGAGACGGACACCGCTCGTCACGAACGGAGACAACGGCTCGTTGGGGATGGTGTTTTTGTTTGCGGTGATGAACACCTCGTCAAGACGTGCTTCGAGTTCTTTACCTGTGATGCCCGTCTCGCGAAGATCCATCAACATCAAGTGGTTATCCGTACCGTCGGACACCAGCTTCATGCCGCGCTTTTTCAAGCCGTCGGCGAGAGCCGCCGCATTTTTAACGATTTGATCTTGATAGGCACGGAACTCGTCGGTAAGTGCTTCGCCGAAGCAAACCGCTTTCGCCGCGATGACGTGCATCAAGGGGCCGCCTTGCGAGCCCGGGAATACCGCTTTATCAATCGCTTTCGCATACTCCTCGCGGCACAGGATCATGCCGCCGCGGGGACCGCGCAGGGTCTTATGAGTGGTGGTGGTAACGACATCGCAGTAGGGCACGGGGTTCATGTGCTTGCCCGCGGCAACCAAACCCGCGATGTGTGCCATGTCGACCATCAAAAGCGCGCCGACTTCGTCAGCAATCTCGCGCAGGATATCAAAACGAATCTCACGCGGATATGCCGAAGCGCCCGCCACAATGAGCTTGGGTTTGTTTTCAACGGCAAGTTTGCGCACAACTTCATAATCGATGAAGCCGGTTTCTTCGTCAACACCGTAAGGTACGAAGTTGTAGAGCTTACCCGAGAAGTTGACGGGCGAGCCGTGGGTCAAGTGACCGCCGTGTGCAAGGTTCATACCGAGAACGGTATCGCCCGGCTCGATAAGGGCGAAATATGCCGCTTGGTTGGCTTGCGCGCCCGAGTGAGGTTGCACGTTGGCATGCTCTGCACCGAACAATTTGCAAGCACGCTCGCGGGCGATGTTCTCGACAACGTCGACCTCTTGGCAACCGCCGTAGTAACGCTTGCCGGGATAGCCCTCTGCATACTTATTGGTCAGCACGCTGCCCATCGCCGCCATCACGGCAGGAGAGACAATGTTTTCCGACGCAATGAGTTCGAGATTGCGGCGTTGACGAGCAAGCTCGCCTTCCATCGCCGCGCCGACTTCAGCGTCAACATCTTTCACGAAACCAATAGTATCCATCAGATTTTCATACATTTTGCATACACTCCTGTCTTTTCAAGGGATAAACTACCCCTTATAAAATTATATCTTTCACAGTATAGCACATTAACGCGGTAAATTGCAACTGTTTTCATCAAAAAAGAGAAAAATATGTTACAAAAAATATAAAAACATCGCGTCTTCGATCGAGACGCGATGTTGCTTACATATAACTTTTGATGTGTTGAAGAGCGCCTTTTTCAAGGCGACTGACCTGTGCTTGCGAAATGCCGATTTTTTCAGACACTTCGGTTTGAGTCAACCCACCGAAAAAGCGCAAGCGCAAAATGCGTTTTTCTCGCTCGGGCAGCGATTGAATCGCTTCTTTGAGCGCGATTTCTTCGATCCAATCGCGATCGCTGACAGTATCGCCGAGCTGATCGAGCACATAAATCGTATCCCCTGCATCGGCATAGACGGGCTCATAAAGCGAAACAGGCGTCGAAACCGCCTCAAGCGCCGTCACCACCTCTTCCCGCGCCATATCGATCTCACGCGCAATCTCCTCCACCGTCGGATCGCGCGACAATTCTTTTTGCAATTTTTCTTTGGCTTGCATCGCACGATATGCAATATCGCGAAGCGAACGGCTGATGCGCACGGCATTGTTGTCGCGCAAGTAACGGCGGATCTCGCCGATGATCAGCGGCACTGCATATGTCGAAAAACGCACCCCGATCGAAATGTCAAAATTGTCGATGGATTTCATCAAGCCGATGCAACCGACCTGAAACAAATCGTCCGGATTTTCGCCACGTCCCGAAAATCGCTGCACAATGCTCAACACCAACCGCAAATTGCCGTTGACCAGTTCGTCTCTTGCGCTTTTACGCCCCGCGCGAAGCTCTGTGAGCAATTGCATTTTCTCTGCTTCCGTCAGTACCTTCAGGCTTGAGGTATTGACCCCGCAAATGTCCACCTTGTTATACAAACCGCACAAGCTCCTCTCTCCCGTTATTAAAAAGAGTATGAGCCGTTTCGGCGCGGATTATTTCGCGAGCAAAACAAAACACCGCAAGCGAACCTGCGGTGCTGACATATTATTCACAGTAAAATCGAACGGTATCCTGCGCCAACTGCAATCCCGACGCAAGGCTGTCGAGTTCGACATATTCTTCGCGCGTGTGCATACCCGCGCCGCGAACACAACCGAAGCAAACCGCCGGAATCCCCATCGACAGCGGCACATTGCAATCGGTCGAACCCGCTTTCACCACGGGAGTTAAGCTGAATCGGCGTTGTATGCCTTGCACGGCGCGCTCAACGAGTGCTTGCTGATGCGCGGCATTGACTTCGCCCGCGCAAGGACGTTCACCGAGCACGGTAACAGTCACACCGTCATATTGCGCCACGACGGCATTCATTTGCGCTTGCATCGATTCCAAATGGGTGCGATCGTTCGAACGAAGCTCAAACAGCATGTGTGCGTGTTGAGCGATCGTATTAACGGACGTGCCACCCTCGATTTGTCCGACGTTGAACGTTGTACCGTTCGCAGGAACGGTCATTTGATACAAATCCGCCACCATCGACGACAATCGTGCGATCGCATTGTCGTTGCCGAAATCGAAATAGGAATGACCTCCGACGGTGTTGACTTCGATCAAAAAGCGGCACGAACCGACGGCGTCGGCGATCACCTCATCGGCGTGGCAGTCAAACGAGAGAAATTCGCGGACGCGATGCCCGAAATCCGCCATCACTTGTTTGGTGCCTTTGAGATTTCCGAGGCCTTCCTCCCCTGCGTCGATCACAAACAGCAAGCCGCAATCTTTCGGCACAAGTGCTTGTTCAACACAATATTTCACCGTCATCATAAGCGCCGCAACATTTGCTGTGTCATCTCCGATGCCGGGGCAATACAAACGACCGTTTTCTTCGTATAACGGCAACGGATCGGTGTCGGGAAACACGACATCACTGTGGGCACAAACAACCACAACGGGATTGTCCTTTGTCACACCGATCGGGCAAATCACATTGTCGGCTTGATCAATATAGGTTTGTGCGGCACCTTGCGCGATAAGCCAATCACGGCAAAACACGGCACGTGCTTGTTCTTGTCCCGAAGGAGCGGGGATTTGTGCGAGCGTTTTAAGCAATTCAATTGCCGTTTGCACGGTTTCTTGCATCACGGTGACATTCACCTCTTTTTACACTTCCACGGTATATTTGGCGATCAACTCAATCGGATGATAGGCAAGTTTCGACTTGCGCAAGCCTTCGTCGCCGCAATCCTCTTCGCGATTGATATAGCGGATCGAATCATCAACATAACGGGCGGCAAATTCTTTCACGAGCATTTGATACACACCGTCATAGGATGTGTCGGCTTTTTCAAAATTGACAAACAGCATATCGCCGAGACGAGTACCCGCCGAAAAGCCGACCAACACATCGTCCACATACAACACGATGCCGAACAGCGAGAGTTCTTCCATGTGACGAAGCGCCTGTTCCGTTCGCGACACTTCTTCAAACGCAAACTCGTCGGTTTTGCCGCGTTGCGACGGAAAATGCTCCAAAAACGCTTCGATCTCAGGCAGATTGTCTGCCGTCAGCGATTCGAAACGATAATGCGGATACGCCCGACAAAAGCGGCGCACATGGTTGCGTTGTTTGGCATACGCCGAGCCTTCATACGCCGCCATTTTGTGTGCATCGTAAATATAATCGCACCATTGGCTTTCGCTTTGTGCGTCGTGAAGTTCCCCGAATACCTCCCGCAACAACGGCAAATCATCCGCCGAAACAAGCGAAAACACGAGCGGCTCGCCGTTTGCGTCGGTATATTGTTTCAGGAGACGCAACGCATCGCGGATGTCACCGTTTCCCATCGGCACGGCATACGCGATGCCGTTATCGTCGGTGAGAAGCTGCAAAAACAAAACGTTGTTTTCGATGGCATACGCCTTGTAAAAATAGCCCGCCCAGATATACAAATTCGCGGGGCAAAAATCACAAAAATGCGCGCCGTTCCCCGAGAGAAACGGCACGATTTTCGGCAAATCGGATTTGGTGATGGGACGAAATTCTAACATAAAGTTTAATGCTTCTTTCTTTTCGCTTGACTGCGAATCGGTTTGGCTCGACCTTTTTTCACTTGTGTACGCGCAGATTGCGGTCGATCGTCTTTCACAAGACAATTCGGGCCGCTTCCGATCAAATCGTGTCGTCCTGCGGCGCGCAAGGCTTTGAGAACGATTTCGCGATTTTCAGGTTTGAAATATTGCAATAACGCACGCTGCTGTGCTTTTTCCTGCGGCGTGCGCGGAACATAAATCGGTTTCATGGTGTAGGGATCGAGACCCGTATAGAACATACACGTGGAGATCGTGCCGGGAGTCGGATAAAAATCCTGCACCTGTTCGGGATGGATCCCTTCCTTTTTGAGGAAGAGCGACAACTCAATGGCATCTTTGATGGTACTGCCCGGATGGGAGGACATCAGATACGGCACGAGATATTGCTTTTTGCCGATGCTTTGGGTCAGCTCGTAAAACCGCTTTTGGAAACGGCGATAGGTCGCGATCGAAGGCTTGCCCATCGCACCGAGGACGGGCGTTGAGCAATGCTCGGGAGCGACCTTCAGTTGACCGCTGATGTGATGCTTGACAAGTTCCTTAAAAAAGGTTTCATCTTCATCACAAAGCAAATAGTCAAAGCGGATACCCGAACGGATAAAGACTTTTTTCACACCGGGCAACGCGCGCAAACGACGAAGCATGTGCAAATATTCGCTGTGATCCGCTTGAAGTGCCGCACAAGGTGTCGGTGCCAAGCATTTCTTTCCTTTGCAAAGACCTTGTGTGGCTTGCTTTTTACACGACATGTGACGAAAGTTCGCTGTCGGGCCGCCGACGTCGTGTATGTATCCTTTGAACTCAGGCATCGCCGCGATTTTTTGCGCCTCGCGCACGACTGAATCTTCACTGCGCACTGTGATGCGGCGACCTTGATGGAACGCGAGCGAACAGAAATTGCACGCGCCGAAGCAGCCGCGGTTGTGCGTGATGGAAAATTGGACTTCTTCGATGCCCGGCACGCCGCCGAGCGCATCGTAAGACGGATGCCAACGACGTTCGTAAGGTAGTTCGTACACACGGTCAAATTCTTCGGTCGTCAGCGGCGGCATCGGCGGATTTTGCACCAAAATTGCTTTGCCGTGACGTTGGATCACGGTTTTACCGCGCACGTCATCTTGCTCGTCCTGTTGGATGCGGCAAGACACGGCATACTGCGCTTTATCGGCGCACACCTGCTCATACGTCGGACATTCGGCACAAGCACGCGGTTTGTAGTCTGCGGTCGGGATCATCACACAGGTGCCTTTGACATCGGTGATGGACTTGATGTTCTCCCCCGCTTTTAAACGACGTGCGATGGCAATCGTTTGATTTTCACCCATGCCGTACACAAGGATGTCGGCGGTGCTGTCCGCCAAAATCGACGGACGGACGGCATCATCCCAATAATCATAATGCGCGAAACGGCGAAGCGACGCTTCCAAACCGCCGATGACGATCGGCACATCGCCGTATGCCGCGCGAATTTGGCGGCAATAGACAATCGTGGCGCGGTCGGGACGACGTCCCGCAACGC
Organism: Acutalibacteraceae bacterium; assembly: GCA_045637645.1. Lineage (GTDB taxonomy): Bacteria > Bacillota > Clostridia > Oscillospirales > Acutalibacteraceae > RGIG1959. Next base: position 44,210 of record JAZTZV010000028.1, read on the forward strand.
CACCCGCGGTATAGGCATCCTCACTGCGGCGACGCTTGGCGGCGGTGTAATGCGCCACCATTGAATCGATGTTGCCGCCGTTCACGAAAAAGCCGAGGCGCGGTTTGCCGAAGCGCATGATATCCTCTTGCGATTGCGGTTGCGATACGATGCAAACGCGCAATCCCTCCGCCTCTAACACACGCGAAATAATCGCTGTGCCGAAGCTCGGATGATCCACATACGCATCACCCGTTACCACGACCACATCGGCGTAATACCAATCGCGTTCGTGCATTTCTTCAATTGTTAACGGTAAAAACGACATAGTATCATCCTCTGCGGAACAAGCGATTGATCCGCGCAAAATAATCACGATCCATAGCATCGATCGTCTCTTGCGTGGTACGATAGCGCCAGTTTTTCTCGGCAATTCCCGGAATATTCATGCGAGCGTCGGAACCGAAACCGCACATATCCTGGAACGAAATAACGGCAAGGTTCGCCGCACTTTTCCAAACGGTTTCAATGATGCGACGGCAGGGACGGCTGTAATAGCCACCCTCTCCCCAATCGTCGCCGTCAAAGCCGCAATAGTCAAGAGCAAAGCGACGTTCCTCTTCGGAGGCTTCCCACAGCCAACCGAGCAAGGTATTGTTATCATGTGTGCCGACGTACGCGACACAGTTCATCGGATAGTTATGAGGCAAGTGTGTGCTGTCGGCGATCGGATCAAAGCCGAACTGAATCACGCGCATTCCCGGAAAGCCCGACGACTCCAAAAGTTCGATGACGTCCTCGCCGAACGTGCCCAAATCCTCCGCAATAATGGAAGGCGGTTCATCAAACGCGGCGTTGATCGCATCGAACAGTTCTTGACGCGGGCCGATTTCCCACTCACCCTCTTTGGCGGTTTTCGCCGTGGCGGGTACCGCCCAATAGGACGCAAAGGCACGGAAGTGATCAATGCGCACACTGTCATACAGTTCAAGTGCTGTCTTCACGCGATCGATCCACCAGGTATAACCCGTCTGTTTCATGCGCTTCCAATCATAAAGCGGATTGCCCCACAACTGACCGTCTTCGGAGAAATAATCAGGCGGCACGCCTGCCACTTTGTCGGGACGATAGGTGCGTTGATCGAGCAGGAACAAATCGGTGTTGCTCCACACATCGGCGCTGTCCATCGACACATAAATCGGCATATCACCGAGGACGCGCACACCTTTCGAAAGCGCATAATCATGAATATCCTGCCATTGCGTAAAAAACAGATATTGCGTAAACTGCCAGAAAGCCGTGCGTTCACGATAGGCTTCGGCATTCTTGACACAAGTTACATAATCCGCCTCGGCGGCATCCCATTTCCACCAAGGAGTTTCGCCGTTCTTTTCCTTGACCGCCATATACAGCGCGAACGGTTCAACCCATTGATGCGTCTGACAAAAAGCGGCAACGGCTTGCGCGGTTTGCGCATCTATTGCTTTAAATGCCTGCTCCAAAAGTGTCATACGCGTTTGGCGAGCAAACGCATAATCGGTGGTGTACGGAGTGCCGTCATATTCGCAAGCGGATGCTTGCTTTTGAGTCACAAGTCCCATTTTCACAAGTCCGCGCGGATCGATATACAGCACGTTACCCGCAAAAGCACTGCAACTGCCGTAAGGGGAACCTTCGACGTTGAGCATATTAAACGGCAACACCTGCCACACAGAAAACCGCATGGCGGCAAGACGATCGATCCAAGTTTTGGTTTCCTCGCCGAACACGCCGATTCCGTACGGACTCGGCAACGACGATACATTCATCAGCGCACCTGCACCACGAACCATAAGGCATTCTCCTCAAATGTTTAATCTTCGACCGGATCGGGTTGACCCGCTTGCATTTCGAGCCATTGCTGACGCGTGATCAGCACTTGACGCGGCTTGGCACCTTCGTGAGGGCCGACGATGCCGCGGCGCTCCATTTCGTCCACAAGACGACCAGCGCGCGCATAACCGACGCGCAGACGACGTTGCAACAGCGAGGTCGAGGCTTGACCCGCATCAACGACAGCTTCGATGGCTTGCGGCAACATCGGATCGGTGGTATCGTCGTCGTCGATATCGCCGCCCTTGGCTTCGGATTTCTCCGCCGCCGCGGCTTGACGGTCGATTTCTTCGACCACCTGTTCATCGTATTGCGCAGTAGACGAGGTTTTCAGGAATTCGACCACGGCGGCGATTTCATCATCCGACACAAAGCAACCTTGCACACGGATGGGCTTGGGCATGCCCACGGGATGAAACAGCATATCGCCGCGTCCGAGCAGCTTGTCCGCACCGCCCGTATCGAGAATGGTGCGCGAGTCGACCGCCGACGCAACCGTCAGCGCCAAACGACTCGGGATGTTCGCTTTGATCAAACCCGTAATGACGTCGACCGACGGACGTTGGGTAGCAATGACAAGATGCATGCCCGCCGCACGCGCCATTTGTGCCAAGCGAACGATGGCATCTTCTACCTCTTTACCCGCCGCCATCATCAAATCAGACAACTCGTCGATAACGATCAAAATGAGCGGCATAGTCGGCAAATCGTCGCGCTCACGCGCCAATTTATTGTACGATTTGATATCGCGCACACCTGTCGATGTGAACGTGTTGTAACGATTGAGCATCTCCGTCACAGCCCAGCCGAGTGCACCCGCCGCTTTGCGCGGATTGGTCACAACAGGCACGAGCAAATGCGGGATGCCGTTGTACATGCTGAACTCGACTTGTTTGGGGTCGATAAGAATCATGCGGACTTCTTCCGGAGAGCTGTTGTACAAAATGCTTTGAATCATCGAGTTGGTACAGACCGATTTACCCGAACCGGTTGTACCCGCAATCAACAAGTGCGGCATGGACGCGAGATCGGCGGTAACGACATTGCCGCTGATATCGCGACCGAGCGCAACCGTCAAACGGCTTTGTTGCGCCGAAAAATCGTCGCTGTCGATCAATTCACGCAAGCAAACGGAACCGCGCACCTTGTTGGGAACTTCGATGCCGATCGCGGGTTTGTTCGGGATCGGCGCTTCGATACGCACACCCGTTGTGGCGAGGCGAAGCGCGATATCATCCGCCAGACCCGTGATGCGGCTGATTTTCACACCGGCATTGGGTTGCAATTCGTAACGCGTAACCGACGGACCGCGCGAAATATCGATCACTTTGGCGCTGATGCCGAATTCTTTGAGCGTTTGCACAAGGAGTTCGGAGTTTTGACGCATTTCGTCACGCGCCATGCGATCGTCCACCGCTTGCGGTCGCTTCAAAAGCGACAACGGCGGATATGTATAGCTTTCGACGGGAGCGGCGGCTTCTTCCACTTCTTTTGCCATTTGGGCTTCTTCGCGTCGAAGTTCTTCGGCCGTCATGCCGACAGGCTCCTCTTGTATTTCCTCCACCGTCGGGGCATTGGCTTCTTTGGCATCGATCGCACGACCGATGATGTCATCAATGCGGAGTTGAGGACGAGCGCTCTCGTGGCGCACATCTTCGACCGCCGCTTCAAACGTTTCCTTCGGATCGGCTTTCGGCTTCGGATGTTTCGGATAACCCTCACCGAGTTCAATGTCGATTTTGGGATTGCTTCGCACAACAGTCGTTTCACGAATGGCTGTTTTTTCTTTTGCCGCCTCAACGGATGCTTTCTCGGCTTCTTCGAACGCATCATCCAGTTTGCCCTTTGCGCTCTTGATTTTATCGCGCGTGAAATTCGCCGTATGTTTCACGGGCTTCCACAGCGTCGACAGCGTGGTTTTGGTCATGAGCATCACGATCACAAACAGCAACAAGATTAATGTGATTTTGGCGCCGATATCGCCGAGTAAGTATTCAATCGGATAACCGAACACCGCACCGAACGCACCGCCGCCGATGCCGCCACCCGCAAACAGAGCGACGCCGCGTTGAAGCGCAAACGACAACGAGCCGAAGAACGACACGTCTTTCGTCGTTTCCACAAACACAAACAGCACCGATTCCAACAGCACCAAACCGCCGCCGAGCAACACGCCGTTTTTGATCAAAATCTTGTTGTTTTTATCCATGGCGAGAAGCACAGCCATGTAACCAAGCGCGAGCGGAACGATATAGGCGCACACGCCGAATATGCCGAGAAGACCGCTATGGAGCGCATTCCACACGAGCGCATCCTCCGACTCAGCGGGAATGATCGCCGCGCACAGCAAGAACAACGCCGCCGCAAACAAGATCACCGCCACACCTTGTTTTCCGATTCGAAAACGAGGCGTCGCCTCTTGCTTTGCGGTGGATTTTTTCTTGGAATTCGATTTTTTGGAAGTGGTTTTCTTTTTCGAAGCCATGTTTGTATCCTTTCCTTTCACATCCGAAATAACGATGTAAGGCGCAACAAGCGCCGTTTAATACGTTTTGTTGTCGATCATATCATACAACGCCGCAAATGCATCGGACAACGAGCCGAGCGAATCGATCAAGCCTTCGGCAACCGCTTGCTCACCTTCAAGAACCGTGCCGACATCGGTGACCAGTTCGTCGGTTTCCATGCAAAGTTCATCAAAGCGTTCAAACGTCATATGGGAATTGTCTGTAACAAAGCGAGCAATGCGTTCTTGCATTTTTCGAAAATACGAGAAGGCTTGCGGTACGCCGAGCACCATCCCGTTTGTTCGCACAGGATGAAGCATCATTGTCGCAGACGGGGCAATAAACGATTTTTTTGCCGAGACGGCAAGCGGCACGCCGATGGAATGCCCGCCGCCAAGCACAAGCGATACGGTCGGTTTTTTCATCCCTGCAATCAGTTCCGCAAGTGCCAAGCCCGCTTCAATATCGCCGCCGACCGTATTAAGCAAAATCAGCAGTCCGTCGATCTCCGCGCATTCTTCAATGGCAACCAATTGCGGGATCACATGCTCATATTTGGTGGTTTTATTATCAGGCGATAACGTGTAATGCCCTTCAATTTGACCGATGATCGTCAAGCAATAGATCATGTGCTTGCCGTCAAAGGTCGTGACCGATCCCGTTTCAACGAGGTCTTTAAACGAGGTTTGAAACAATGCACGGTCTCGCGCCGCCTCTTCCTCCGCACCGCAATTGAGCAAATTCAAAATCGATTTTTTCATTGGAACTCCCTCCTTTTCACACTTGATAGTGTAAGCAAAGGAGGCTCGTTTATACGAAATGCGTACAATTCGATATATAAAATAAGTATAACATTTTATCAAGCATTTCACAAGTGTTTTTTATAAAGCGAATCTGTAAATTATTTGCCTCCCTATTGTTCATCTCTATTCAGATAAAAAAGATTGACAAACAATTGACAAACTCCTATTTTATGAGTTATAATGATATATATTTGCAAATTTTCATTAGGAGTGATACCTATGGGTTTGACCTTAGCACAAAAATGTATCCGCGACCACCTCGTCAGCGGCGAAATGATCGTCGGCGAAGAGATCGGTTTGCGCATTGACCAAACATTGACGCAAGATGCAACCGGTACGATGGCGTATCTCGAGTTCGAAGCGATCGGCGTTCCGCGCGTGAAAACCGAGCGTTCGGTGGCATACATCGACCACAACACCCTGCAAACCGGTTTTGAAAATGCAGACGACCATCGTTACATTCAATCTGTTTGCAAAAAACACGGCATTTATTTCTCCCGCCCCGGCAACGGTATTTGCCACCAAGTGCATCTTGAGCGCTTCGGTATCCCCGGCAAAACGTTGATCGGTTCGGACAGTCACACCCCCACGGGCGGCGGCATCGGCATGCTTGCGTTCGGCGCAGGCGGTCTTGACGTGGCGGTTGCCATGGGCGGCGGCACGTATTACATCACCATGCCCAAAATGGTGCGCATCAATTTGACGGGCAAACTGAACGATTGGGTTGCCGCCAAAGACGTGATCCTCGAAGTGCTTCGCCGTATGTCCGTTAAGGGCGGTGTCGGCAAAATCATCGAATACGGCGGCGAGGGTGTGAAAACGCTGTCCGTTCCCGAGCGTGCGACCATCACCAACATGGGTGCCGAGCTCGGTGCCTCTACCTCCATCTTCCCCTCCGACGAGATCACGCGCGCTTTCATGGAAGCGCAAGGTCGCGGCGAAGACTGGGTGGCACTGCAACCCGACGAGGATGCGGTGTATGACGAAGTCATCGACATCGATCTTTCCGCTCTGGCTCCGATGGCGGCATGCCCCCATTCTCCCGACGCAGTGAAAACCCTTGCCGAAATCGGTGAGATCAAAGTGGATCAATGCTGCATCGGCTCTTGCACCAACAGCTCGCTGTCCGACATGATGAAAGTCGCGGCAATCTTGAAAGGCAAAACCGTGCACCCCGACGTCAGCCTTTCCATTGCTCCCGGCTCGAAACAAGTATACAACATGCTTGCGCAAAACGGCGCGCTCGGCGATTTGATCGCAGCAGGCGCACGTATCCTCGAATGCGCTTGCGGTCCTTGCATCGGCATGGGTCAATCCCCCAACAGCAACGGTGTGTCGCTTCGCACCTTTAACCGTAACTTTGAAGGCCGCTCGGGCACCAAAGACGGTCAAGTGTATCTTGTCAGCCCCGAAGTGGCGGCGGCTTCGGCGCTTACCGGCGTGTTGACCGATCCGCGCACGCTCGGCAAAGCTCCGACGATCGAAATGCCCAAAGAATTCCTCATCAACGACAATATGGTGCTTGCACCCGTTGACGAAGCGGATATGGACAGCGTGGAAATCCTGCGCGGTCCGAACATCAAACCCTTCCCGCAAACCGCTCCTCTTGCGGACAGCATCGAAGCGGACGTGATGCTCAAAGTCGGCGACAACATCACCACCGACCACATCATGCCGGCAGGTGCCAAGATCTTGCCGCTTCGCTCGAACATCCCCGCGATTTCCGAGCACTGCTTCACGCGTTGTGACGAAGAATTCCCCGCGCGTTGCAAAGCAGCCGGCAACGGCATCATCATCGGTGGTGTTAACTACGGTCAAGGCAGCTCGCGTGAGCATGCGGCTCTTGCACCGCTCTACCTCGGCATCAAAGCCGTTATCGTGAAATCGTTTGCTCGCATCCACGTCGCCAATCTCATCAACGCAGGCATCGTGCCGCTGACGTTTGAAAACGAAGCGGATTATGACGCGATCAACCTCGGTGATGCGCTCTGCCTGCCGAACATTCGCGAGAAGCTCCAAAAAGGCGAACCGATCGTTCTCGAAAACAAATCGAACGGCAAAACCATCCCGCTTTGCAGCGGTTTCTCGAAGCGCCAAGTCGACATGTTGCTCGCCGGCGGTCTTCTGGACTATACTCGTGAACAAAACAAAAACTGAGAAAGAGGTTATGTATGTCGAAATCAAATGACATCTCCATGGCGGTGATCCGTCGTCTCCCTCGCTATTACCGTTTTTTGGATGAGCTTTTAAAAAACGGTGTTGTTCGTGTCAGCTCGGGAGAACTTTCCTCCATCCTCGGCTTAACAGCTTCACAAATTCGTCAAGACCTAAACTGCTTCGGCGGTTTCGGTCAACAAGGATACGGCTATCTTGTCGAACAACTTCACGACGAAATCGGCAAGATTCTCGGACTCCAAGAAACGGCGGACGCCATTCTCATCGGTGCCGGTAACCTCGGTCGCGCCATCGCCAACCATTTGGATTTTGAGCAACGCGGTTTTTGCTTGCGTGCGGTGTTTGATTCGTCCCCTGACGTAATCGGTCAAACAGTTCGCAATCTGACCGTCAGCGACATGGCCACGCTGGAAGAATTTTGCAACCGCAAAACACCCTCTCTGGCAATCCTGTGCGTACCGTACGACGCCGCCAAGCCCATCGTCGATCGCTTGAAGGCATTGGGGGTTTACGCCTTTTGGAATTTCAGTCATTATGATATTTCCGTCGACGATGAACGATGCATTGTTGAAAACGTTCATCTCGGTGACAGTCTGATGACTCTTTCCTACCGTATGAAAGATTAACAAGAAAAACGCCTTATCGATTCAAATCGACAAGGCGTTTTTTTGTGGCATAAATTACGCTTTTATGTGGCAACGGTTACGCTTTTTTTACTTGATTATTTGCGACGGTTGTTGTATACTATTATGTAAGGTAAATGTTACTGCTTCCGTTTTCGGAAAATATCATTGAAAAGGGGTCCTGATCGTGCAATCCAAGCTTGCTATGGAATCCATCGTATCCCAATTTAATCTTCCCGGACGCTATGTAGAACATCAAACCATCCGCTCGGGTTTAATCAACCAGACGTTCCTTGTCACCCTTTCGGATGATGCCAACGTGTATCAATATGTGTTCCAAAAGATTAATACCAACGTCTTCAAAGAACCGTATCGCGTGATGTATAATATCATTCGCGTCACCGAGCATATTAAAAAGCATATGATTGAAGCCGACGGCACCTATTCGCGTCGTGTTCTCTCATTTGCGACCTCTAAAGACGGTCTGCCGTATTACGAAAGCCGTAAAGACGGCTTTTGGCGCGCATACGAGTTTGTAGATAACTCTACAGCATACAACCTTGCGCCCAGTGCGGATCATTTCTTCGAAGCCGGCTATGCGTTCGGTCGATTCCAACTGTATTTAACCGATTATGACGCAACAACATTGTTTGAAACGATTCCGAATTTTCACCACACGGTTAAGCGCGTAGACGCCTTGCGCGAAGCGATCGCCAACGACGTAAAAGGGCGTTTGAAGGATGTCGGTCCCGAAGTGGACTTTCTGCTCGCACGTGCGAACGAAGCACATCTCATCGTGGATGCTCTTGAAAACGGCACGATCCCCTATCGCGTGACGCATAACGATACCAAGATCAACAACGTGTTGTTTGACAACGAAACCGACAAAGCCATTTGTGTCATCGATCTTGACACGGTTATGCCGGGATCCTCGCTTTATGATTTCGGCGACGCGATTCGCAGCGGTGCTTGCGCGGCGGCGGAAGACGAACCCAATCTCGACAAAGTGGAAATGGATCTTGAGAAATACCGTTTGTTCACGAAAGGCTTTATCAAAGGCACTCACGGTCTGTTAACCCAAAAAGAAATCGAAATGATGCCCATCGGTGCCAAAATGATGACCTATGAAGTGGCGGTGCGATTCTTGACCGACTACCTCAACGGGGATGTATATTTCCACACCGATTATACAGGACAAAATCTGCTCCGTGCCCGCACACAAATCAAATTGGTTTCGGACATGGAAAAGAAGATGGACGCCATGAAAGCGTTTGCGAAAGAATACGAAGAAATGTATTTGAAACGTTTCGAAGGCGAACCCGCTTTCTGATAAAAACCCTTATAAAAATCAAAACCGTACCGCTTTTTTCAAAGCGGTACGGTTTTTTTGTTGTTTAGCGTTCCTCACGGAAGTACGGCAAGCCGAGTCCTTCGGGAGGTTGATGCTCGCGCTTTTTACGCATGCTTGTGATAATAAGCACGATTACCGTCACAACATACGGAAGCATATAGAACAACTGCTTTGTCGAGCCCAAACCTTGTACATAGAACGTCAGGTTGCACAGCGCACCGAACAGGAACGAACCGACAATCGCCATGCTCGGTCTCCACAATGCAAATATCACCAACGCAATTGCCATCCAGCCGCGATCTCCAAACGCATTGTTCGACCACACACCGTTGGCATACGCCATGACATATTGCAAGCCACCCAAGCCTGCGATTGCACTGCCAATGCAGGTCGCGACATACTTATAGCGTGTCACATTAATGCCCGCCGCATCGGCTGTACCCGGATTTTCACCGACCGCGCGTAAATTCAAGCCAACGCGTGTACGGTTCAACACAAATGCCGCTACAAGAGCAACGATGATGGACACATACGTTAAAAAGTCATGGGACAAGAAGATTTGACCGAACCAACCAAGGTCATCCGCAAACGGAAGTGCCGAACGGAAATACCCGCTGGTCGAAGTCAAAATGATAGAGGGCATATCACTGCCTGTCAATTTAATCAGCGAACCGCCGAAGAAATTGCCGATGCCGATACCAAATGTGGTCAACGCAAGACCCGTAACATTTTGATTGGCGCGCAAGGTCACCGTCAGGAAACTGTAAATCAGTCCCATCAAAACCGAGCCGAGAATCGACGACAACAACGGAATCAAAATCGTCAAAACGGGGTTCATGTTCGCGACGTTGTTACCGCACGCATTTTCATACAAAAAAGCGCCGATAACACCGCCGATACCACCGACATACATGATACCGGGGATACCTAAGTTCAAATGTCCCGATTTTTCGGTGACGATCTCACCGGTAGAACCAAACAACAGCGGGACACCAAGCGGGATCGAACTACTGATAAAAGAAACAATCATGCCGATCATGCTTCTCCCCCTTTCTTGCTACGACGGAATTTCAGTGAATAACGAATAAAGAATTCACAGCCGACCAAGAACAAAATCACAATGCCTGTCGCGATGCCGGAAAGCGCATCACTGATAAACGCAGCATTCGCAACTTTGGCAGTGCCGAGTTCCAAGAAAATCACAAGAGACGACATCAGTGCCATGATGAAAGGATTGAGTTGTCCGAGCCACGCGATCATAATCGCGGTAAAACCTTGACCGCCGACGGTGTTCTCGTTGATGGAATGGTCAGTACCCGCAACCAGCAGCATACCGGCGATACCGCACAACGCACCGGAAATCAACATGGTACGCATCATGACCGCCTTGACGTTGATACCGACATATCGCGCCGTGTTATGACTTTCACCGACGACCGAAATCTCATAGCCGTGCTTACTGTACTTCAAATACACAAACATCGCGATCATAATGACGGCAACAATCAAAATGTTCAACAAATATTTTTGATTGGCAATCACGGGCAACGCACCTGTTGAAACAGGATTGATAACCTGCGATCCGCCGCTGGAGATGTCGATATAGTACAGCACCAATTGTGTAGCCACATAGTTCATCATCAAGGTAAACAATGTTTCGTTGGTATTATATTGCGCTTTAAAAACCGCAGGAATCACGCCCCACACGGCACCCGCCGCAATGCTGACAAGAACCACGATCGGCACCAACAAAAACTCGGGAACTTTTCCGCCGAGTTTCATCATACATACCATGGCCGCCAAGCCACCGACAAGCGCCTGTCCTTCCGCGCCGCAGTTCCAAAATCGCATTTTAAATGCAGGAGCAATCGCCAACGACAAACACAGCAAAATAGCAGTCTTTTGCAAAAACGGCCACAGCATGGTGGTGTTTCCTTGCAACAGCTTGCCGAACGCACCGCGGAACATGGTGTTATAAATCTCAAAAAAACCTTCGCCGGTCAACGCCGCCGATAAAACGCCGATCATGATCATACCGACCACGATAGCCGCAATACGGATCAACCACGCTTGCCACCACGTCATATCATCCCGCTTGGCAATCATGACGAGCGGTTCGTGATTCTTTTTGATTGTTTTCTTTGTCACTCGGCTTCACTCCTTTCCGGAGATGTCGGACTTTTGCTTTGCTCGATCCCCTCTGTCTGCGCATGGGTCATGAATTCCGACTGCACCGTCAACGAATCGGATGTCTCCATGGTCGACACTTGTTGTTTTCGATCGGAACGATTCGCACTGGTCATCAAAATACCGATTTCCTCTTTTGTGGCAGAGCGCGCATCAACCGTTCCGGTGATGCGACCCGCACCAATGACCAAAATGCGATCGCAAAGTTCTAACAGCACATCCAGATCTTCACCTACAAAGATCACCGCAACACCTTTTTGTTTTTGTTCATTGAGAAGATTGTAAATTGTGTAAGACGAGTTGATATCCAATCCACGAACAGGATACGCCGCCATCAAGACTGTCGGTGCCGCCGCGATTTCACGACCCACCAACACCTTTTGAACGTTGCCGCCCGAAAGACGGCGGACAGGTGTCGACAAATCGGGAGTCGCAACCGCCAAGCGCTCCACAATATCTTCTGCCAAAAGCTTCGGAGCGGAACGCTCCAAAAACGCCGATTTACCTTTGCGGTAACTACGCAACATCATATTGTCCACAATATCCATGTTTCCGACAAGGCCCATACCGAGGCGATCCTCGGGAACAAACGACAAGCGCACGCCGAGTTCGCGAATTTGAAGCGGCGTTTTATCACGCAGACTGTCGGACTTGCCCGTTTTGGGATTGTTGTACAAAATCGCGCCGTCGTCGAGTTTTTGCAATCCGGCGATCGATTCGAGCAATTCACGCTGACCGCTGCCTGCGATACCCGCGATACCGAGAATCTCACCCGAATACGCTGTGAATGTCACATCGTCCAGCACCTTCACACCCTCGCGGTTAGAGCAATTGATGTGATGCACTTCGAGACGCGGTTGCGGATCCACCGGATCGCTTCGTTCGATATTCAAACTGATTTTCTGCCCAACCATCATCTCCGTTAAAGCACTTTCGGTGGTTTCGGCCGTATTCACGGTATTGACATATTCACCTTTGCGAAGCACCGCCACGCGGTCGGACAGCGACAACACCTCGTGCATTTTGTGTGTGATAATGATAATGGCCTTTCCGTCATCACGCATGCGTCGGAGAATCGCGAACAATTTTTGTGTTTCCTGCGGTGTTAAAACCGCCGTCGGTTCATCCAAAATCAAAATATCCGCGCCGCGATACAACACCTTCACAATTTCAACCGTTTGTTTTTCGGACACAGACATCGTATAGATTTTTTTCTTCAAATCAAGCCCGAAACCGTATTGTTCGCATATGGCTTGCACTCGCTTTTCCGCCGCTTTGAGATCATAGCGTTCCTTTTCGTTCAAACCGAGAACAATATTTTCGGTGGCGGTAAACACATCCACCAGCTTAAAATGCTGATGGATCATGCCGATTTTATAATCAAAAGCATCACGAGGTGAAGCGATGACCACTTCTTTTCCGTCGATGAAAATCTGTCCTTCGTCGGGGTGGTAAATACCCGATATCATATTCATCAACGTGGTTTTACCGCTGCCGTTTTCACCCAAAATCGACAGAATTTCGCCTTTGTTAACGGTCAGATTCACATTTTTATTTGCAACAACCGCGCCAAATCTCTTGGTGATGTTTTTCAGTTCCAATGCTACTGTATTCAACGTACCATTCCCTCCTTCAAATGTTTCTGCTATGCTCAAAACACTTTACATTACGCTCGTTTAAAGTGGCTTTGAGCATAGCAAAAGCACAAAAACACGCAGAAGGCGGGGCACTTATGCCCCGCCTTGCATGCGGTTTGTAATGAAATTAGCCGTAGTTTTCGTCGAGCAACGTGATACCGTCGATGCGAAGATCGAAGTACGGAGCCGAACGATATTCAGACTCATGGAAGTAACCGTCAGCGATCGCCTCGGTATCGGGAGTATAATCCGGGTCCGTATCCACATCCGCCATGTAGCTGGTCACTGCTTGACCGCCCACAGTAAAGGTGTCAGTCGCGAACACTTTGATGGAGCCGTCTTTCAAGCCGGCTTCCACTTCGGCAAGCTTTTCAGCAGTGCCGGGAGCCACAACCGTGCCAAGATCGGTCAACACAACCGCGCCGTTATCGAGCGTGCCCGCCCAGTCGGTATCAATGGCTTTGCCTTCCTTCACGCAGGTGATCATGTACTCGAAGTACGGCACCCAGTTGATGCGCGAAGACACAAGGAACGTGTTGGGGCAAGCCGCCGCAGTGGAACCGTTGTAAGAAACGTTGGGAACACCCGCGTTCTCGCAAGCCGTCGGAGCGCCCATCGAGTCGGCGTGTTGGCTGATCAGCACACAACCGCCGTCGATCAAGGCTTGAGCCGCTTGTTTCTCAAGTTGCTCATCGTACCAGCTGCCGGTGAACTTAACATCCATCGTGACAGACGGGCAAACCGATTTCGCGCCGAGATAGAACGAGGTATAACCGGACATCACTTCCGCGAAGGTGAACGCGCCGACATAACCCATTTTCGCTTTGTCAGCAGTGATTTTGCCGGACTCGATCATCTCGTTGAGTTTCATACCGGCAACCACGCCCGCCATATAGCGACCTTGGTAGATGGACGCAAACGCGTTGTGGAAGTTGGCAAGCTCGCTGGTGTGAGCTTGAGTGCCGGTCGCATGGCAGAATTGCACATCCGGATACTCTTTCGCCGCTTGCATCAAGAAAGACTCATGACCGAAGCTGTCCGCGAAGATGATATCGCAGTCATCAACCTCGATGAGCTCTTTCGCCGCTTCATACGCTGCAGTAGACTCGGGGATTTGGGTTTTTTGAACCATTTCAACGCCCATATTCTCGCAAGCCGCAATAGCCGCGTCGATGAAGTTCTTGTCGTAGGTGGAGTTCTCATCGTGCAGGAAAATGAAGCCAACCTTCAAATCCGAAGACTCGCCTTCACCACCACCGCAAGCTGTCAACGAGAACAGCATCACAGCCGCCAAGAGAAGTGCCAAAACTTTTTTCATGTTTGTTTCCTCCTATTTCCTTTTGTTTATTATGTTTAGATTGAGCAGAAATCTTCTGTTCATTCATAAACGAATCGGTTATCGAAACGTAATTGTTCCGTTTTCCATCGACTCCACAATGGCGAGAGATTCAACGCGCATACCGCTTTCGCGCAGTTGTTTTCCGCCGTCTTGGAAACCTTTTTCGATCGCGATGCCGGCGCCGCAAAGGGTCGCACCCGCTTGTTCCACAATCGCCGCCAAACCGCGAAGCGCTTCACCGTTTGCAAGGAAATCGTCGATCAACAGCACACGATCATCCGCTGACAAATATTTTTTCGAGACACGCACGGTAAATTCCTTATTGTGCGTAAACGAATGCACAGCCGCACCGTACACATCCGCATCCAGATTGGAGGTTTGCGATTTTTTGGCAAACACAACGGGAACGCCGAAATGTCTCGCCGCCAAGCAGGCAATGCCGATGCCGGAGGCTTCGACTGTCAAGATCTTGGTTACGCGACAATCTTCAAAGCGTCGAAAGAACTCTTTACCCATTTCATCGAACAGCACAACGTCCATTTGATGATTCAAAAAGCTGTCCACTTTGAGAACATTGCCTTCGCGCACAACACCATCACGCAGAATCCGATCTTTCAGCAGTTGCACGATTCCATCCCCTTGTGTCGAAATTTCAAAAACTTTGAAATAAGTATACACGTATTGTTGAAAAAAGTCAAGGTGCGCAAACAGAAAAACGCCCCGCGAACGAGGCGTTTTTTCTTATTCTTGCACTGCCTCTTGCTTTTCGGCAGGAGGCAATTTTTCTTTGATGCGACGTTTGACGACCATGCCGTCGAACGTTTGCTTATATTGCACACGAGCAGTGTACGTTTTTTTACAGCTTCGGCACACAAATTCGGAGATCAGTTGCTTGCCGCGCACACCCCATTTGCTCTTGCGGTGCAAATTTTTGCCGCAATGCTCACACGAAAAACAGAGATCACTACGCTTGATCAGCGGCGAATCCACATCGACGATGTACGTCGGTTTGAACAGCATACGCGCATAAAACTCGTCATCCGCTTTTCGGACGAAGGGTTCAAACGACTGTTTTTCAAACAAATGCACAAACACCTTTGCCGTTAAGCACGCGTCGTCCAGCGCACGGTGTAGCGCGCTATCATCGGCGCTGATGCCCAGTTGCTCGCACGCACGCGAC
This sequence comes from Acutalibacteraceae bacterium, assembly GCA_045637645.1. Lineage (GTDB taxonomy): Bacteria > Bacillota > Clostridia > Oscillospirales > Acutalibacteraceae > RGIG1959. The sequence continues at coordinate 59,863 of JAZTZV010000028.1, forward strand.
AGTCCCATTTGCTGAGACGTATCCGCTCCCATGCGTTGTTGACAGTACGGTTGAATGTCCGCATAATACGCCATAAACGGAATGTGGGAGCTTTTACGGAAGAATCGGAAATTCTCCATCAACACCAACACATCGGTGTTACTCCATGTCAACAGCACGGCTTCTTCCCCCGCCCATGCGGTAAAATCCGCCATAACACTGTCAAATGTACCGCCGTGTTCTTCCAGTTCTTCCTGTGTAATGTGCGTCAGCTCTTTCACAAGAGACGACAGCTTTGCACTGACGACCGGATTGATCGTTTTATGAAACGTGCCGACCTGTTGCATATTCTCGTCAAACGCCACCGCGCCGACTTCAATGATCTCATTGAAGTAGCCGTGCGCTTTTTTGGAGTATGCACCGTTCCATTCCAAATCGGTAACAATATATCTCATTGATGATCAGCCCATTTCTCCAAGCGCACGTCCGCCGAGAATGTGGAAATGCAGATGTCCCACCGTTTGTCCCGCTTCGACGCCGTTGTTGGTCACCACGCGAAAATCCGACACACCGAGTTTGGCGGCAATCGCAGGGATCACCTCAAAAATGTGTCCGACCACCGCGGCGTTTTCGGGAGTCACCGCTCCCGCGCCGCTGATGTGAATCTTCGGAATTACAAGAACATGGACCGGAGCTTTGGGGTCGATATCATGGAAGGCAAGAACGGTGTCATCTTCATAAACCGTATTGTTGGGAATATCGCCGTTGACGATTTTGCAAAACAAGCAATCCATTGAACATACGCCTCCCTTTATCAATCCTTCAGCATGTTATCAAGGATACCGTTGACAGCGTAAAGCGCTTCGTCAACCTTCGTGATATCCTTACCGCCTGCCATCGCCATGTCGGGGCGTCCGCCGCCGCGACCGCCGCAGATCGACGCAACTTCGCGCACGATCGCGCCCGCATTCGCGCCGCGTTTGATCGCTTCGCTTCCGCAGCTGCAGCAGAACGTCACGGAGCCTTCCGCCGCACGCACGCCGGCAAACAACACAACCAAATTGCCGTCGTTGTTATCGCGGCAACGATCGGCAAGCGCGCGCATCGCGTCGTTGGTGACATCGGACAGCATCGTCACGATGACTTTCAGGCCCTTATAATCGGTAGCGTTGTTGAGCAAATCTTGAATTCGACCCGAGGCCAAGCGGTTTTCGGCATCGGTCAATTTCGCTTGGGTTTCTTTATGCTCAGCGATGACTTGTGCCGCACGGCGGGTCACATCGTCACGCGAGTTGGCTTTCAAAATTTGAGCCGTCTCGTTCAACTGAGCGGTATAGCGATCGATCAGCGCAAGCACACCCGCACCCGTCACCGCTTCGATACGGCGCACGCCCGCCGCGACGGACGATTCGCTGATTACACGGAACAAACCGAGTTGCGAGGTGTTTGCCACGTGGGTGCCGCCGCAGAATTCGACCGACACACCGGACACGTTGACCACGCGCACGACATCGCCGTACTTCTCGCCGAACAGCGCCATCGCGCCGAGTTTTTTCGCTTCATCGATCGGCATCTCGCGGATGTCGGTTTGCACCGCGTCGAGGATCCAACCGTTGACAAGCGCCTCCACTTGAGCAATTTCGTCCGCCGTCATGGCCACGAAATGCGTGAAGTCAAAGCGCATTTTTTGATTGTCGACAAGTTGACCCGCTTGCTCGACATGCGTGCCGAGAACTTGACGAAGCGCGGCTTGCAACAAGTGAGCCGCCGTATGGTTACGCATGGTCGCACCACGCGTTTGTTTGTTAACCGTTGCTTTGACGGTGTCGCCGACACGAAGATCGCCGCTTTGTTGGACACCGCCGTGCGCAAAGACACCGTTCGTGCCTTTGAAGGTTTCCAGTACTTCGAAATTGCCGCCTTCTGCGGTCATCACGCCGACATCGCCGACTTGACCGCCGCTCTCGGCATAGAACGGAGTGACATCAAGCACCACGATCGCCTCGTCGCCTTCGGTGATGCTGTCGACCAACTCGTTGTCGCGCACAAGTGCTTTAACGGTCGCATTCGCTTCCAGCGTGTCGTAACCGACAAACGAGGACGCTTCCAACTGCTCGATTACAGCCGCCTTGCCCTTCCAAGCATCGGCACCCGCATCCTTACGCGCCTCACGTGCACGGGTGCGTTGTTCAAGCATGCACGCATTGAACGCGTCTTCGTCCACCTTGAGGCCTTTTTCTTCCAGAATATCGCGAGTCAAATCCACAGGGAAACCATAGGTATCATACAGCTTGAAGGCATCTTCGCCCGAAAGCGTGTCGCCCTTCATTTCGATCAGCATCGAGTCCAGCACCGCCAAACCGCTGTCGATGGTTTTGCCGAAGGCTTCCTCTTCCTTCTCGATGAGCATGCGGATGTAATCTTGCTTTTCGGCAAGCTCGGGATACGCACTGTGATTCTCGGCGATGACCGTATCCGCCACTTTGTAGAGGAACGGCTCTTTGATGCCGAGCAAACGACCGTGACGCGCCGCACGACGGAGCAAACGGCGCAAAACATAGCCGCGACCCGCGTTCGAAGGCGAAACACCGTCGCCGATCATAAAGACGGTCGAACGGATGTGGTCGGTGATGACGCGCAAGGACACATCGGTCTTTTCGTCTTCTTTATAGGTCACACCGGCGATCGAGCTGATGTGTTTCATGATGTTTTGCACGGTGTCAACCTCAAACAGGTTGCCGACACCTTGCATAATGCAGGCAAGACGCTCAAGTCCCATGCCCGTATCGATGTTGGGATGCTCAAGCGGCGAATAGTTGCCGTTGCCGTCATTGTCAAATTGGGTGAACACGAGGTTCCAGAACTCGACATAACGATCGCACTCACAGCCAACGCCGCAGTTCGGGTCGCCGCAGCCGTATTCTTCGCCGCGGTCGAAATAAAGCTCCGAGCAAGGGCCGCAAGGACCGCTGCCGTGCTCCCAGAAGTTGTCGGCTTTGCCCAGACGCACAATGTGCGACGGATCAACGCCAACCTCATTGACCCAGATGTCTTTTGCCTCATCGTCGTTTTCATAGATCGAGATCCAAATGCGGTCCACGGGAAGTTCCAGCACTTTGGTGCAGAATTCCCACGCCCACGCAGTCGCTTCATGCTTGAAGTAATCGCCGAAGCTGAAGTTACCGAGCATCTCGAAATAGGTGCCGTGGCGCGCGGTTTTGCCGACGCGCTCGATGTCGGGCGTACGGATGCACTTTTGGCAGGTGGTCACGCGTTTGCGAGGCGGCGTGACTTCACCGGTGAAATATTTCTTCATCGGTGCCATGCCCGAGTTGATGAGCAACAACGATTTATCGTTGTTGGGCACGAGCGAAAAGCTCGGCAAGCGCAGGTGATCCTTGCTTTCGAAGAAAGCGAGGTACTTTTCGCGCAGTTCGTTCAGTCCTGTCCATTGCATAGTGTGTAATCTCCTTTCGGTGAATCAAATCCAGAAAAAATATAAAAAGCTCCCATCCCGAAATGGGACGGAAGCTTCCGTGGTACCACCCAAATTGCCGCCGTCTTTTGACAGCGACCGCTTTTCTTCCCTTTAACGCAGGGGTTACGTCGCGATTCATCATCGCAAGGCTCCGAAGCGGCTCACAGATTCGTATTTGTCAGGTCGTTTTTCAGCCATCGACGACGCTCGTCGCGAACGACCCTCTCTGAGACAACGAAACGGTTTCTTCTTCATCATTGCCGTTTGCAATATCGTGATTAGTATACCTTAAATCCAAAGGCTTGTCAACCGTTTTGCACAGAATTCTTCAATTCGTGCATAACCCCGCTTCGAACAAGCCGTCGGCGATCCGCGCGAAAAGCGGCGCGGCGGGTTTGCCGTTTTCGCCGCCGTTTTCAGAGAGCACCGTCACGATATATTGCGGATGTTCGGCGGGATAGACACCTGTAAACCAGCTTTGCACAACCTCTTCACCGTCGACGATCCAACCCGTTTCGGCCGTTCCCGTTTTTCCCGCCGCCGAATATTGTGCGGGAGTCGCCCTGACCCCTGTTCCGTTTTCAACGACCGACTTAAGCATTTGAGTAAGTTGACGTGCTGTTTTTGAACCAAACAGGCGTGTAGATCGAGTCTCATTCGGCGCACGCGTTACCATGCCGTTTTCATCGACAATCCCATAAAACAGCGACGGTGCCGAAACAACGCCGTCGTTTGCAACCGCCTGCATCAACATCGACACATGATACGGCGTCAACAGCAAATCACCTTGACCGATTGATAAATTGGCAAGCGCGGCATCCGCACTCAAATCACGCCTTGACGGCAAAACACCGCCAGCGGTTTGCATACCGTCAAGCAAAATTACGCTCTGCGCCGCCCCCGCTCGCAACGCCATTTCATAAATCACATCCGCACCGACTGCCAGCGCCAACTCAATGAAATAACAGTTACAGGACACCGCCATCGCCTGTTCCATCGTTAGAACGCCGTCTCCAAGCTTATTGTGGCAATAAAACCGCACGCCGTCGACTTCCGTATACCCGTTACAAGTGAACGTTGTATCTGCAGATATCCCCTGTTCCAACGCCGCGGCGGCAACCAAAATTTTGAAAACCGATCCGCAATTGTAGTCGATGCGCGTTCGATCCAACAAGGGCGACGACGCGTCCGCAAGCGATGTCTCCACCGCATTTTGATCATAAAGCGGCAAGCTGACCGACGCAAGTATCTCTCCGCTTACAGCGTCCGTAACAAGCACGGCTCCCCGCTCAAGATATTGCACTGCCTCGGTTTGCACCACACGCTGAACATCCTCATCAAGCGTCAAAACAATTCCACCGTTCGCACGAGGCAACGTGTTCTCCAAATATTGTTCACCGTCTGCATTGACCCGACCGAGTGCATCCACAGCATAGACGACCTCCGCTTTGCCTGTAAACGAATGCAATACCTCCTCAAACACACTCTCTACACCTGTGACGCCCATGTTTTGATCGTCTGTATACCCGATGACGTGACGCGCTAAAGCTTCATCGCCGTATCGAATCGGGGCTTTCACCTGTGTTACGCCTTTGCACGGCGGGAGCCACGCATCCAAGCGAACTTTGGCACAGTCTCCACGTGTCAAGGTTTCGCACACACGGTGGCGATACGGATTGGACAACGCGGTTTCCATCAACGACACACTCGCCGTGTTCGGCATCACCAACGCTGTATGTTCAACAGAACCGTTCACAAGCGGACGCAAAAAGCGATCGTAAATCGTTCCTCTCGCCACTGCCAAGGTTTGCCGCCGCGTGGATTGCGCTTCGGAAGCGGTTTGCAACTCCCCATTCGCCAACCAAAACAGCCGCGCCGTGATCCCGAAAAACACGACGGCGATCGCCGTCAACACCGCTGTCGCACGTCTCATCATAAAAAACACCTCTTTGAAAGGAGTGTATCCTTTCAAGAGGTGTTTTAAACAGATTTATGCGGTTGTGATATCGTCGGTGCGTTCTTTGCGAAGAAGCGAACCGATCGGAAGCGGACGATCGTATGCGATCGACAGCGGCATATCGGGATGCGGCGTACATTCGATCGGATTGCCGTCGCCGTCGCGCAAATCCGTTGCCGTCAACAGCACGGGCGGTTGCGACGGGATCAGCGCGTCAAGTGTATCATTTACGAAAAAGCGGTTGCGCTGACGCAACAGCAAGCGTCCGTTATCATAACCGACCACGACCGCCGCCACTTCGTACGATCGCACATAACCGCCGAACGCATTGTTCTGCGTCGGTTGACCGAAATAAAAACCGGTGCTGTACGGACGGTGGCTGACCTTATTGGCTTCTTCGAGCACCCATGCGGGCGTTTGATACGAAGCATCGCACCCCGAAGCATAATATCCGTCGATTGCCTGACGGTAGGCGTTGGTCACGACCGCCACGTAATACGGTGCTTTGGCACGTCCCTCGATTTTAAACGATGTGATACCCGCTTGATGCAACTGCGGAATATGCTCGAGCATATTCAAATCATTGGCATTAAACAAATAGGTGCCTTTGCCGTGTTCTTCGGCTGACATCACACGATCGGGGCGATGCGGTTCGATGAATTCATACCCCCAACGGCACGGTTGCGAGCAATCGCCTCGCCCTGCATCGCGTCCCGCCAGATAATACGAAAACATACAACGGCCCGAAATCGCCATGCACATGGCACCGTGCACAAACGCTTCCAGTTCCAGTTCTTTCGGCGTTTTAGCGCGAAGCGTTGCGATGTCCTCCATGGACATTTCGCGCGCCAACACCACGCGCGACACACCCATGTCATAAAGCATGGAGGCGGTTGCGTAGTTTACGACACCGAGTTGCGTCGACGCATGAATTTGGCAATGCGGCGCATGACGTTTCACAAGCGGCAAAATGCCGATATCTGCCACAATCAGTGCATCAGCACCCGCATCGTCAACTTGCTCCAAAAACGCAGGCAACCGATCCACTTCGTCGTTACGCGGAAGAGTGTTGCACGTCACATACACGCGTTTTTCGCACGCATGCACGCGTTCCACCGCCGACCGAAGCGCATCGAGGTCAAAATTCTTGCAAGCGGTTCGCATACCGAACGATGTACCCGCCAAATAGACCGCATCGGCACCATACATCAACGCCGCGTCCAAGCGATCGACATCTCCCGCAGGAGACAACAATTCAATTGAAGGTTTCATATCACTCATACATTCCGACTCCGTGCTCAATGCACCAGGATTCATGTTCATAAAAGGTTTCGAAAAATGCCGTTTCGCCCGTAGAGACGATGCTGGCAAAATAGAAGCAATCGATGATATCGGGTTCTTGGGATGGATTGAGTGCCGCGTTGATCGCCGCCAAACCGGGATTGCAAATCGCACCAACGGGCAAGCCCTCTCGCTCATAGGTGTTGTAATCGGTCATCTCAACTTGCAAATGATCCTGTAACAACACGTAATCTTCGGTTGAATCCATTTGCAAATACGGAAACTCGCTTGCGTTCTCCAAGCGGTTGTACAACACACGCGTAACACGCGGCATATCGCTTTCTTTACCCGCCTCCATTTGTGCGATCGATGCCAAAATCAACACTTCGTTGAGTGTCATGCCCGATGCACGTATATCCGCACGCATATCCCCATCGACACGAACCGCAAAGTTGTCAAGCATCGTGCGGACAACCGTTTGCGCGTCACTGTCTTTGTAAAATTCATATGTATCGGGGAACAAATAACCCTCGAGCAAATACGCACGACCCGCACGATCATCCGAAGTCAACTCCGCGAGAAAATCGTATTCGTTCCAATCAACGGCTGTCACCGCTTCATAAAACGCCGCCGAAGAGCAAACGTCGTTTTCGTCGAGCAACGCGGCGATTGCCTCCACCGTAAAGCCTTCGGGAATCGTGACTGTGACCGTTTCGAGAATGTCCACGGGTTGCGTTTCCTCCGGTTTGGTCGGGGTGTTTAAAAGACCGAGATCCAAAGCGGAACATGCCGTCAAAGAAAGCATCATCACAACAGTCAAAAGAATTGCCAAAAGAGATTTCATAAACAATTCCTCCATTTTCTTTGCTCAAACTCGCTCAATTCACATCCCACGAGGTCGTTACACATCGATCACTCGTACATACCGACGCCATGCTCAATGCACCACGCCTCATGCTCGTCAAAGGTTTCAAAGAACTCCGTTTCGCCCGTCGACACGATACTCGCGAAATAGAAGCATTCCATAATATCGGGTTCTTGCGAAGGGTTAAGAGCCGCATTGATCGCCGCCAAACCGGGGTTGCAAATCGCGCCGACCGGCAATCCGGAACGGACGTAGGTGTTGTAATCCGTATCCGCTACCGTGATCTTCGACGGCAGATTGAGCATGTAGTCTTCCGTCGAGTCAAGTTGCAAGCACGGGAAGGCGCCTGTATTCTCCAGGCGGTTACGCACCACACGCATAACGCGCGGCATATCCTCGTCCTCGCCCGCTTCCATTTGCGCAATCGATGCCAAAATCAACACTTCGTTGAGCGTTTTACCCGAGGCTTTGATAGAAGCGCGAGTGTCAGCATCAACACGAACCGCAAAGTTATCGAGCATCGTACGGATCGCCGTTTCGGCGGCACCGTCCATATAGAACTCATAGGTATCGGGGAACAAATAGCCCTCAAGCAAATAGGCGCGGCCCGCGCGTTCTTCTGCTGTCAATTCGGCGATAAAATCATAATCATCGTAGCTGATGGTCGTCAGCGCCGTATAGAATTCTTTCGATGTGCAAACGCCGCTTTCCTCCATTTGCTTCGCGATCGCATCGATCGTCGAACCTTCTCGGATCGTGACCGTGACCGTTTCGCGCATCTCAAGCGTTTGCAATCCGTCCGCGATACCCGCGTATCCCATGTTTGCCGAGACGGTATGGACACCGGGGTGGAAACTGCCGTCTGCTTTCATCAAGCGACAGAACACACGGAAGAAGAGCGGCGATTCGATGATTCCCTCATCTTTGAGAAGTTCCGCAACATCTTGCGTGGACGCACCTTCGGGAACTCTCACGTCAATATTCATCGTCGAGCGACCGATGCCGGTCACATCCACGATCGCCACACGAATCGGCCACGCCAACAACAACGATACCGCCAGCACGCACACAAGGTAGATCAGCGCTTTCAAATAGCCCATGCCTTCCTCGTACAGTCCGCGCACTTCGTATTCTTCATCTTCCTTATCGGATGCTTTTTTCTCGGTGTCGCTTTCGGCAACATCGATCACACGCGTGGATGTACCGGGCATCTCCACCGTATTCGAAGACGACTCAAACGTACGGACATCCTCCTCGCCCACCTCAAACTGCGCCGTTTGGGCGATCGGCTCCTCATCGTCTTGTTCAAAGCTGAGATAAGACGTGGTTTCTTGCGAACGACCGCGATTCTCCAAATCCATGCGATCCGTCGTCGGCAGTGTATCCGCATAGATCTCATTCAAAATAGCGGTCAGGTCATCGTGTTTCTGTTGATCGTTGCTCACACAACATTCCTCCAGTCAGGGAAAATGCGTTTATCGATTTCGACGGTCAATCCGTCGAATATACTGTTCGGTTACCAATGTTTCCACAGGACGATCGTAGCGTCCGTGGGGCAAATGCCGTTCGATACAATCGCTGTAGCAGAGTCCGACGAGCGATCCGCCGAAGCCCGCTAAATACCGATCGTAATAGCCTTTGCCGTAGCCGAGTCGAAACCCTTCCAAATCGTAGCAAAGCGCGGGAACCAAACACAAGCCTTGACTCAAATCGGTGACAAGCTTGTCGGGATCGGGAATCGGTTCCAAGACACCGAACGTGCCGGGAACCAATTCGTCAAGCGATTCAATGTAATACGATTCCATGAAACGCGTATCGGGGATGCAGCGCGGCACCGCCACACGTTTTCCGTCCGCAAGAGCGCGACGGATGATCTCATGAGTATCCACCTCGATCGCCGTCGAGACATAGCAAAGCAATGTGTCGCACTTGGCGTATTGCCACAAACGGCGCACATGCTCGGCGATGCGGCGATCCTTGGCACTTTTTTCCGCTTCATCCATCGCGCGACGTTGCGCTTTGTAGCGTTCGCGCAATTCTTGTTTGATGGGGCGAATATCCTTTACTTGCATTGAATCACTTCTCTCAATTCGTCTGCTTTTTCTTTTGATACCAACGCCGCAACCAATGCCAATCCGAACGCATCGGCAACGCCCGCTCCCTTGGCGGTTACAATGTTGCCGTCGGTCACGACAGAATCTTGTTTCACGTTCGCACCTTCGAGTGCGTTTTCAAAACCGGGATAGCAAACCGCACATTTGCCGTTCAAAAAGCCGCGATGCCCGAGGACACTCGGGGCGGCACAAATCGCGCCGAGAACCAATCCGTGATCATACGCGTAGCCGATCGTCTTTTGCACGGTTTCGGACGCTTCCAAGTTGAGCGTTCCGGGCATACCACCCGGTAACACGACCGCCTCAAGAGACGCGGTCGTTACATCCGCTTCGAGCATATCCGCCGTCACGGCAATGCCGTGCGCGCCGCGCACAACAAGCGCCCCCCCCACCGCCACGGTTTTAACATCGCAACCCGCACGGCGAAGCAAATCGATCGGTGCGATCGCTTCCATTTCTTCAAAGCCTTCGGCCAAAAACACATAGATCATATATCAAAACTCCTATTCCAATCCGTAACCGAACCAAATCGGTGTCGTTGTCTGAAAATCGTCAACAAGCGGCATCAGCAATGCCGTTTCCCGTTGTTCGGTTGCAGGTAGGCTTTCCCACAAGGTTTCTTCATCAAATAACCTCAGCGAAGCAACATTCCCGTTCGCCTTGCACCACAAAAAAGCATGAGCAAGCGTGCGATCATCCCAATCAACAAAAGCCTGTCCGCTAAGATGCTTTCGTCGGCGATTGCCGTATTCCGTTGCGCTAATCGCTTCCGAGGGAACTGTCAATTCCATTGGGCGGCTGTTACCGTAAAGTGGAACGGTAAAACCCATGCGGCGATAACTTTCCGCAAGCAACTCGGTCGCAGGGCGAAGCAACAGTGCCTCTGTCCCCTCTTGCTTTGCTTTATCCGTAACAAAGGCAAGCAAACGACGGTAATACCCTTTTCCGCGCATTTCGGAAAAAGTAGCGCCTGCGTATATATAGCCTGCCGTAAATCGTCGCGTCACATCTTGCACAGCGGTCTGAAGTAAAAACAGCATCGAACAGATGCGATCTTCTTCGCACAGAACAAACGCCGTGTTCACATAATCAAATCTTTCGAAAAATTGCTCGATCTCATCTTGCGCGTCGCCAAACGCCTCTTGCCAAAGAGCCATCAACACATCACGATCATCCACTTGGGCGCGGCGGCACACCACGCTCACAGCACCGACTCCATCAGCGTCGTCAGCGACGCGGTGATATCCGCGATCGAACGCGGTTCATCGCCCTCGGCACAGGAAACGACCGACCAATTGTCGTGCTGTGCGGCATAAAGTGCCGCTTCACGGCAGGTGAGCAAATACGAGCGATCGCGCTCATGGATATCTTTCTTCGATTCGTCGCCTTCGTAGCGCGAGGTCATCAATTTTTGCGACACCTCGGGCGGCATGTCCAAAAACAGCACCAAATCCGGTGCAGGAAGTCCCAAAAGACGATACTCATATTCAGGCAACCAGTCAAGATAGTTGTTCCACTCGTCTTTGGGGAGTTTCGACATCTGATGGATCGCGTTGGAAGTTGCATAACGCGCAGCAAGAATCACCGTGCCGTTTTCATAATCTTCCTGCCAGAAGCGTTTAAAGCTGGCGTAACGATCCACCGCATAAAACGACGAGGCGGCATAGGCATTCACCGCATTGGGAGTGCCGCCGAATTCGCCCGCCAAATATTGACGCACAAGCACCGACGACGGTTGTTCGTAATCGGGGAACGAAATAATTTTATGGGCAATGCCCTTCTCAGTCATCCAACGGTCGACCGCTTCCAATTGCGTGCTTTTTCCGCTGCCGTCAAGGCCGTCCAAAACGATCAATTTTCCCATTGTCGTGCCCTCACTTCTTATACATCTCGCGCATGTCTTTCATCTTGCCGCACGTCATCGAGCCCTCGGGGCATTTTCCGTTCACGCAAGACGGGCCTGCGTGCGAGAACAATGCGGGTGCCGCTTCACGGCAAAGACGGAGCATCTCCTGCGCCACGTCACGAATCTCCCATTGCGCACGGTTGCAACAACGATGATGGAAGAAATTCATCAGCGAGCGCGCGTTCATCGTCACGATGATTTTCGTTTCACACCCGTTCGGAAGCACAAAACGCGCATCCTCGATCGCCATCTTGCGTGCGACACGCAATGCCTCTTTTTCACCCTTGCCCTCGGAGAGCAGTGCATCGTAATGCGACTGTTCGAGCAGGTCGGCGATCTCATTATAAGCATCGTTCATTTGCGCCATTGCCGCTTCGTAGCGTGCAAGCGCTTTTTCGTCCGCCGCGATTGCGGGCGGTGTTACATATTCAAAACCCTTTTCGCTGACATAGCGTTGGCTCTTTTGGCTGTAAGACGCGATGCGATGGCGCACCAACTGATGCGTGCACGCACGAGAAATTCCCTCGATTCCGAACGTGAACGTCACGTGTTCGATCGGGCTTTCGTGTCCGTAGGAAGCGAGCAATTCCACAAAACTTTCCACCTTTTCGGGCGTCAAGTTATCCATTAACGTTTGCACGTCGCTGCTGCTGTAGCAAAGCTTTGCCGCCGCGGCAACAACCTTTTCGGGTTCGGGTGTATGTGCAATCAACGTCACATTCATAGCCAAAACCTCCCCAACATACTTCTAGTTCATTTTATTATAACAAATATTCATGCTACGTGCAACTGTTTTCTAACACAAATCTACGAATTTTTCCATATAAAAAGTGCGCAAATTTCAAGCAAAAGGGTTTACAAATGCACACGAATTGTTTACAATATAGAATGAGTGTAACAAAACCACATAAGGTTTTGCATCACAAAACGGAGCAAACGGTCTCCGTTATTTCTTCGTCTGTGAAAGGACTGAAAAAACGATGAAAGATTTCAAATTGGGTATCATTGTTGACAGCTTCCGCAAAGATTTCAAGGAAGGTGTCGAGATCGCCCGTTCGCTCGGCGCGGACGGCGTTCAAATGTACATGGTCGACGGCGAACTCGCTCCCGACAACATGACTCCCGACAAAATCGCCGAAGTCAAAAAGATCCTTGCCGACAACGAGATGGAAATCTCGGCGGTTTGCGCGGACCTGGGCGGTCACGGCTATGCCAAAGCGGACGAAAACCCGCAAAAAATCGCCACCACCAAACGCATTGTCGACATCGCCCACGAACTCGGCGCGAAGGCACTCACCACTCACATCGGTGTGATCCCCGCGGACAAAACCTGCGAACGCTACAAAGTGATGCAGGACGCTTGCCGTGAGCTCGGCTTGTACGCCGAAGAGCGCGGTATGCGCTTTGCGATTGAGACCGGCCCCGAAAAAGCGATCGTTCTCAAAGAGTTTCTCGACAGCCTCGGCTGTAAAGGCATGGGCGTCAACCTCGACCCCGCCAACTTTGTGATGGTCACCGACCAAGATCCTGTCGAAGCGGTCTATATTCTCAAAGATTATATTGTGCACACGCACGCTAAAGACGGCGTGATGCTCAAGAAAACCGATCCGCAAGTCATTTATGATTTCTTCGCGGACGGCGGCATCGAAGACCTCCATCTGGCAGACTATTTCCTTGAGACTCCGCTGGGCGAAGGTAAAGTCGATTTCGACGCGTATCTCAACGCGCTTCGCGAGATCGGCTTCAACGGCTATTTGACCATTGAGCGCGAAGCAGGCCCCGACCCCGTCGCCGATATTAAGCTGGCGATGGATCTGCTCCGTTCTAAAATGTAATTTTATCTAACAGGAGGATTTCAACATGAGCAAGATCAAAGTGGCGATCATCGGTTGCGGCACCATCGCCAACAACGCCCACATCCCGTCCTACATGAACTGCGCAGACGCGGAAATCAAATATTTCTGCGACATCATCCCCGAGCGCGCCGAAGAAGCTGTTAAAAAGTACGGCTGCGGCACCGCGATCGTCGATTATCACGAGGCTCTCGCCGATCCCGAGGTCGTGGCGGTTTCCGTTTGTACCCCCAACGACATGCACCCCACCATCTCCATTGACGCCATGCGCGCCGGCAAACACGTGCTTTGCGAAAAGCCTGCCGCTCGCACTTATGCGGAAGTGCTCGAGATGCAAAAGGTTCAACACGAGACCGGCATGACGCTGAACATCGGCGTTGTCAACCGCTTCAACTCGGCTGTCAACCGCATCAAAGAACTCATCGACAACGGCGATCTCGGCGAAGTATACCATGTGTACGGTTCGTTCCGCGCCCATCGCTCCATCCCCGGCATCGGCGGCCCCTTCACCCAAAAGGCTATCGCAGGCGGAGGCGTTCTCATCGACTGGGGTGTGCACTTCCTCGACTTGATCATGTACTGCACGGGTGATCCCGCGGCGAAGACCGTTTCGGGTAAAGCGTACTGCAAGCTCGGCAAGGACATCAAAGACTACGCGTATGTCAACATGTGGTCGTCCATCTCGGCAGACTTCGAAGGCACCTATGATGTCGACGATTTCGTGACCGCGATGATCCGCACCGAAGGCCCGACCATCACCCTGAACGGTGCATGGGCGCAAAACATCGGCGTCGGCGAAATGTACATCGACTTCCTCGGCGACAAAGCGGGCGTGCGTTTGCAATACGGCGGCGACTTCCGTCTCTACGGCGTGAAGAACGGCATGCTGTATGACATGGCACCCTCCTTCCAAACCAAGGACATGTTCCAAGAAGAGATCGACGCGTTCATCGGTTGCATCCAAAGCGGCGAGAAGCTCGCCTCCCACATTGACACGGTTGCCATCACCGCTCGTACCATGCAAGCGATTTATGACTCCTCCGAGTCGGGTCACGAAGTGTCCTTCGACAACTAATCGAAAAAACGCATAAGGAAAAGCCCTTGCGATTTGTCGGCGATTGTTAACGGAGAAAACTCATTAATTTACGTAGGGCGGGGGCTTGCTCCCGCCGCAAGTCCTGAAAAATCAAAATCCGCAGATACTCTTGTGTATCTGCGGATTTTGCTATAGATAGTTCGGATAATGACGGACGACAAGAGAAAGCGTTGTTTGAAGCCTCTGCTTTTGAACAAATGAACAATTTGAAGCATCTGTCACTCGTTTATTCAGATTGCAACATCAATTACTAAAATGAATCCCCTCGACAAATTATGTCGAAGGGATTCATTTTGTTATTAGCGGCGGGAGCAAGCCCCCGCCCTACGTTCTCTTTTATAATTCTCCGCTAAGGACAACTCCCGTTCGGTGCAAGGGCTTTTTTGATTGTGCTTTATGCCAACATACCGGGCAGAACGAGCGATACGAGATACGAACCGATGATCAGCACGCCGACCGACATATACACGATTGTCAGCGGCACATTGGATTTGCCTTTCGCGCGATTTTGAAGCAACATCGCACCCGTCATCAGCAATGTGGAAACCACGCCGAAAATCAGCATGCATTTAGTTTCCGTCGACACCGCCGACGCAGCGGGATAGATCGCTTGGAACGCGATGATATCCGCGATCGAGAAGATCGTGAAGTTGAACATGTTGCTGCCGATCACATTGCCGATCGTGGCGTTGAAGTTGCGACGACGCACCAAGGCGATGCTGGAAGACAGTTCGGGAAGCGACGTGGCAACGCCAAGGAAAATCGCACCCGCCAGCGAAGCATCCAAATTCAACTCCTCTTGCAGTCTGTCTGTGAGCATCGTCACAACAATGCTCATCCCCACAAGACCGCAAGCCATCAAAACAAAGCGCACAACGATCTGTTTGACGGTCAAAGGCGAGGTGTCCTCTTCGTCATTCTCACTGTCGTCGCTCGAGAGGAATCGGAACGACACCACATACACGACCAGAATCAGAAGCGACGCGACATTGATTTGAACCACGGGAATTTGACCGAAAGCGCCTTCTCCCACATTCACAAAGAAAACCAGCGCCAGCACCGCACAAGCGACCAACGTACAAGCGATCGTCGCAAAATGCGATTTGCCGATCTTGGCTTTTGAAAACGCTTTCGCCGCCAAAACCACCGAACCGCCGAAGATACACAAATTAAAAATATTACTGCCAAGCACGTTGCCGATGATCAAATCCGGCTTATGCGCAATAAAAATCGAGGACATGCTGGTGACAAATTCAGGAAGCGATGTGACCGCCGCCAAAATGACACCGCCGATGAACGCGCCGGACATGTTGGTCTTTTTATCAAGCAAATCGACATAATCCGCACACTTGACAGAGAAGAACACCAACACCGCCGCCGACAAAAAATACAAAATAAACACGATCGGTAAGCTCATAGCCTCTTGTCTCCTTATGAAGAACTTCTGTTGAACATTATACTCCACTGCATCCTGCATTGTCAACGAAGATTTTTCAACAAAAACGTCACATATCGCCCTCCGAACTGTACATACTGGTAGCAAGAATGGTTTAAAGGAGGGAATGCGTTGAACGAGCGTCAATATCTTTTACAGCACATGCTGTTTTTATCCTCCCGTTTACGCGAAGCCACCAGTCCGCAAGAACGCCGCAACATCGAAAATGCGCTGTTGTTTTATGCCAAAGAATTGCGCCGCGTGGAAAGCAAGCCGTCATCCTATCTGCAATAAAAAAACATCGCGTTCGGACAAACTCCGAGCGCGATGTTGATTTAAGATATACACGGAAACTCAAACCAGAACGTGCTTCCTTTTCCGACTTCGCTTTCAACGCCGCACGTACCGCCGTGATACGTCACAAGCGCATGCACGATCGACAAACCGAGTCCGCTGTTCATGGCGCCTTGACGACGTTCATGACTGTGCACCTGATAATATCGCAACCAGATACCGCTGAGCTCCTGTTCGGGAATGCCTTTACCGCTGTCGGTAAACGACACACGTACACGTTCGCCTTTAACAGTTTGTGTTACAACAACGCGCTTGTCATCTCCCGTATACGTAAGAGCATTGATCAACAGATTATACACAATTTGAGACAGACGCACCTCATCCGCCGACACGATAACGTCTTCGTCCGCAATCAAATCGATCGTATAGCCATCTTGATGCATCATGCGTCCGATTCGAAGCACGACATCATGCAAATTTTCCGTCAAATTCGTCGGAACCAACTCAAACTGCTCTACGCCCGACTTCAATTTTGAAAGATCCAAGACATCGTTTACAAGGCGTGACAAGCGTTCCGCCTCGTCGATCACCACTTGAATATTTTCCGCCGAATCCTCACCCGGCAAATCGCGAATCGCCTCACTGTAACCGATAATCATGGTCAGCGGTGTGCGAAGATCATGCGATACGTTCGCAATCAGCTCCCGTTGCAACTGTTCGCTTTTGCGGAGTTCGCCGTCAATCACCGTCAGCGTTTCCTGCAACTCCGCAATTTCACGGTATTGGCCTTTTATCGGCGGTTCGTATGTGCCGCTGGCAAGACCTTTCGCCGCACGGTTGATGCGTACGATCGGCGTCGCGATACTTCCGCCCATAAACCACGCGAGCAAAATCGACATCAAGATAAACAACACGATCGCAATCATCAATTGCACCCGCAACACACGTATCGTGGCATCCACAGGTGTAACCATCGACATCGTCAGCACCATTACCGGTGCATCCGACTCTTGCGTTTGCACCAATTTGGCATACAGCACGCTTTCGCCGACCACATTTATCATGGTCGGTATATTCTCCGGCGCCTCCGGCGGTTTTCGATGACCACCCGGTTTGTTGTCTTTCGGCGGTTTGGAACCGATTTCCTGCTTGCTGAAATCCAGTTGGACTTTGTCAAACACCGTTCCGTCTTCTGCCGCCTGCGCCATGTGATAATACGCTTTGAGTTCACTGGACGACAAACGCTGCGTTATGCTTGCCAATCCATCGCTCGATACGGTTTGCCCGTTATCGTCGACAACATAAATTTCGCATCCTTCTTTGATGCTCCAATATTCAACCTCTTTCGAAAACGATTCACTGCCGTATGTATCCGCAATACTGTCGGTTGCGTACTTTACCGTTTGTATTTTTCCGAATTCATACAAATCGTCCAAAAACACGGTTTGGAATATCAACAACAGCAAAAGTCCCACTGTTACAAACCCGGTGATCCCCAACGTGAGCCACGTGCGGACGCGGGGTTTTCGGCGATGTTTTATATCAGATTGTTTCAAAACGATATCCCACTCCCCGCACCGTTACAATCAGACGACTGTAATCCTTTAAGCTTTTGCGCAACAATTTAATATGCGTATCCAATGTGCGATCGTCTCCGTAAAAATCATATCCCCACACATGAGTCAGCAATTTTTCGCGAGACAACGCAATGCCGCGATTTCGCACCAAATAAAACAACAGTTCCCGCTCTTTGGGCGACAGTTCGATTTTTTCACCGTCGACACACACGACATGTGCCGTGAAATTGATTTGCAATCCTTCGTATTCAAAGACATCCGTTTTCGCATCCAATGCGTGATAACGCTTAAGAATCGCTTCCGCACGAAGCATCAACTCACGCGGTGAAAACGGTTTGACCACATAATCATCCACGCCGATTTCAAATCCGCGAATACGATCATATTCCTCACCACGAGCCGACAGCATTAAAATCGGCACATTTGAAAACTCCCGGATCTCGCGGCACGCAGAAAAACCATCCATACGCGGCATCATCACATCCATGATCACCAAATCAAATGTTCGATGACAACACAGCTCGACCGCTTCTTCACCGTTCGAAGATTTTGTTACGCTGTGGCCGGCATACGCGGCGTACTTTTCAATCAAATCACACACGCGCGGTTCATCATCCACAATTAAAATCTGTGCCACGACGATCCCTCCTTTTTATAGGTATTTAGTATAGCAACTCAATGTGAACTTCCATTGAACTCCATTATGCCACAAAAGCCGCTCTCTGTCAAAGAGAACGGCTTTAAATTTTAATTTTGCAATCCGAAACTGATTTGCAACGCACGATTGACCTGTGCCATAGATCGATCATCCAAATGCCCCATATGCTCACGCAGTCGCTTTTTATCCAATGTACGAATCTGCTCGAGCAACACGATCGAATCTCGCGCCAATCCGTTTTCTCCCGAGTGAACATGAATGTGCGTTGGCAACGGCGCTTTATCCTTTTGACTGGTGATTGCCGCAGCAATCACAGTCGGCGAAAACCGATTACCGACATCGTTTTGCACGATCAGAACCGGTCGCACGCCGCCTTGTTCCGATCCGACAACCGGACTGAGATCGGCGTAATATATATCACCTCGTTGAACTTTCACGATTTCACACACCTTTATTGGCTTTTTGCAATCATAGTTTACCCAAAAACCGTGCATCCTAATCACACAAGTAAGAATACGCGCTCTGTACTTTTTAATATATGCCGTGTAAATAAAAGGAGTGAGTCTATGATTCAAAAACGCTTCACCGTCGTTCACGCATCGTTCGGCGATATCTTCATCACCGCCGAAGATGATCATATCGTGACCATCGGTATGACACGTCCCCACGTGCTGTCCGCCATGAGGCAGGATGATGCTCCGTTGCTTGTCGAAAGCGCACAACAACTCCGACGCTATCTGGACGGCAACTTAACCGCGTTGTCGCTGCCGCTTTCGGAGTCCCCCATGCCGTTCACCGCGGCGGTGTACCATGCAGTGAGAGCCATTCCGTACGGCGAGCAATGCTGTGCCGAAGATATTGCCGCCGTACTCGAAAAACCGCACGCCGTCAAAGCCGTGGAAAGCGTTTGCCGCGGAAATCCGTTTCGCATTGCAATCCCGACGCATCGTGTGAAATTGAGCGGTCATGAGCCCCCGCGCAAAAGTCGCGTGTTGATGCCCGACGACGCGCTGTGCCTTCTGGAAAAACGCTATCTTGACAAAGAGTTCAAAAGGCGGTAAACTTTTAAAAAAGAACGAAGGGAGTGACAGACATGGATGCACGTGTACTGGTTGCCATGAGCGGCGGCGTGGACAGTTCTGCCGCGGCACTGGTTTTGAAACAACAGGGCTATGCAATCGACGGTGCCACCATGAAGCTATTGCCTTCTCCCTCGCAGGACGCAAACGACGCACGCGCCGTTTGCGAGCGACTCGGTATGCAACATTTTGTGTTCGAGTTGATCGACGAATTCCGCGAGCATGTCATCTGCCCGTTTGCGGACAGTTATCTGCGCGGCGAAACGCCGAATCCTTGCCTTTACTGCAACAAACATTTGAAATTTGCGCGCTTTTGGACAGAAGCGCAAGCACGCGGCTACGATAAAATTGCGACAGGACATTACGCGCGCATTTCGTACGACAGTGGTAGTGAACGCTATCTGCTCCAAAAAGCCGCCGACAACAGCAAGGATCAAACGTACGTGCTGTACGCCATGACGCAGGATGATCTTGCACGCACACTGTTGCCTCTTGGCTCCATGCAAAAGGCGGAAATCCGCGAACTTGCGGCTTCTCACGGATTTGTCAACGCCGACAAACCCGACAGCCAAGATATTTGCTTTGTCCCCGACGGCGATTATGCCGCATTTTTGGAGCAAGAACTCGGTGTTTCCTGTCCTGTCGGCGATTTTGTGCGATTGGACAACGGCGCGGTCGTCGGGCAACACAAGGGATTGCACCGCTACACCATCGGACAACGCAAAGGACTCGGCATCGCGGCGGAAAAACCGCTGTATGTCGTGCAAAAAGATTGCGAAAACAATCGCGTCATTTTGGGAGACAACGCCGATTTGTTTCATCCCTCGTTGCACGCCCACGACTGCAACTGGATCGCTTGCGATGTACCGCAGGCACCGCTTCGCGTCACGGCGAAAACACGTTACAAACAAACCGAAACTCCCGCCACCGTTCATGCATTAAGCCACGACACGGTGTTTGTGGAATTTGATTCACCCCAGCGCGCCATCACCGCCGGACAAGCCGTTGTGTTTTATGACGGCGACACCGTCGTTGGCGGCGGTATTATAGGAGGATAACCGATATGCACACCATTTCTTCGTTGCAACAGGAGATTATAAAACTGAAACAAGACAAGGACGTTGCGGTTCTTGCGCACAGCTATCAAACTCACGATATTTTGGAAGTTGCCGATTTGACAGGCGATTCGTTCATGCTCAGCGCCGCGGCGGCAAAGCTTCCGCAAAAAACGATTGTAATGTGCGGCGTACGTTTTATGGCAGAAACGGTCAAACTGCTCTCCCCCGACAAAACCGTGATTTTGGTTTCGCCGCAGGCAGGTTGCCCGATGGCGGAGCAAATGACCAAAGAACAAATTGAAGCCTATCGCGCCGAACATCCCGACCACGCGGTGGTGGCGTACATCAACACCACCACCGAGCTGAAAACCGTCTGTGACGTGTGTGTCACGTCGTCTTCGGCGGTCAAGATCGTGTCGAATATGGAGCAGAACGATATCCTGTTTATTCCCGATTGCAACCTCGGTGCGTTTGTCGCCGCATCTTGCCCCGATAAAAACATCGTCCTACTCAAAGGCGGTTGCCCTGTACATACAGCCGTTACGCCCGAAGAAGCGGCGGCGGCAAAAGCGGCACATCCCGACGCGTTGCTGCTCTGCCACCCCGAATGTTTGCCCGAAGTCAGCGCACAAGCGGATATGCTCGGCTCCACCGCCGACATCATGCGCTTTGCCAAGGAAAGCGATCACAAAGAATTCATCATCGGCACCGAAAACAGCATCGTGGAGCATTTGCAATACGAATGTCCCGACAAGCGTTTCTACCCGATGTCGAAAGGGTTGATCTGTTCGGATATGAAACTCACGACTCTTGTCGATGTGCTTCACGCTGTACAAGGTGACGGCGGCGAAGAGATCGTTTTGAGCGATGATACACTCGCAAAAGCGCGTGCCTGCATTGACGAAATGCTCCGTTTGGGCTGATCGATTCGGCGACAAAAAAATTTGAAAAAATGCAGATTTTTTTCAAAAAACATATTGACAAAACGACCTCTTCTCTGTATAATAACTATCGTTGTCAACGGCGCACTGCCGTTTACATAGATGGCCCGGTAGTTCAGTTGGTTAGAACGCCAGCCTGTCACGCTGGAGGTCGACGGTTCGGGCCCGTTCCGGGTCGCCATCTTTTGCGGATATAGCTC
>JAZTZV010000029.1:0-35292 GCA_045637645.1 Acutalibacteraceae bacterium
GCGCATGATCTTCATCACGGCACAAGCAGCACGTCCCACAGCTCAGGCACTTGCTTCTAACCGTCACGGTCACACGGTCGAGCAGTATCAAGCTATGGCACCCGAGGAACGGCGCGCGGCACTCACCTCCGATTACATGCACCAAGCGGTGGTTGAGGCGAGCACGTATGTCAACGATTTCATCGACGGCAAATACCATCGAAGTGCGGGTGCGCAAATCGATCGCGCAATTATGGCATTTGATGCGGCCGTGAGCGCCGACAAGGACGCGATGAATCGCGGGTATAAGGGTTTAGCACAAACGGCAATCAAAGCCGTGCAAGGCGTCGAGGACAAGTACGCGACGAAAGAGCGTCACTCCGGCACGCGCGTGAAGAAGCTCATGCTTCATGCGCTTCAAAACGACAAGGTGCAACAACGTTTGTATGATGCCATCGAAAACGGCATGTCGCCGATGGATGCGTTGCGGACGGTGATCAATCAAGAACTCGGCATCCGCTCGATGTTGACCACCGACACGACGTATGTGCAAAACGTTGCCAAGCGCATTGGTTTGACATTGAACGAGATGTACAACGCGCAGGATATGGACACGGCGTATGAGCTGCTGGCGTCGATCGACGAGGATGTCGCCGCGCTCGAGCGATATGTTGCTGATCATCTCACCATTAACGCATTCGATCGTTTCAATTCGTGGCGTAAATTCTCGATGTTGTCGAACGTTCGCACGCATGTCCGTAACGTCAGCTCCAACGTCGTTCAACGCGGTGTGAAGGTGGCGGACGATGCCGTCACACAGGTGATCGAGCGGGCATTGTTCGGGGTTCAGCGTGTACTCGGCAAGGAGCCGACGTCACTTTCGCGATCTGTGGCATGGCGATTCACAGAACACGGCAAGAGTGTTCTTGACACCGTCAAGTGGACCGCCGAGATGGTGAAGCGTGAGATGCGCACCGACCTCGGATATGATCGCGAGAACGGCGAGAGGTTGACGCCGCTCACAGACAACATCGACGATCCGATCCGCGGCGGACACGCTCAAACGCAACAGCTGCTCACGAAGGGCGGGTTGTCGTTTGCACGGCCGATGTTCGGCAAACGCGGAAACGTCGTGAACCAGCTCGCCTTCGGCAACAGTGGGCTTCTTGAGTGGGAAGATCAAATCTTCTTCAAATCCACGTTTATCGACGAGCTCGGACAACGCATGACGGCGGCGAAGGTGACACAGCCGACGCAACAGATGATCGAAGATTCTCGTAAAGCGGCGCTCTATGCGGTGTTCCGCGCGGATAACTGGTTGAGCGATGTTGTGAGCAAATGCAAGTCGCTTTCCTCGATGCCGCAAAACGACAGCCGCATCGGTGTTGTGTTCAAGTCTGCAGACACGGCGTTTGACACGTTTCTGCCGTTCGTCAAAACGCCTTCGAATCTTTTGCTTAACGCGATCGATCATTCGCCGATCGGATTCGTGAAGACCACGGTGGAGATCCTTGTGGATCAAAAGACGCACAGCAAGACGCTGACGACGTCGGATATCTGCCAAGCATACGCCCGCAACATCACGGGCACCGGCATTGCGATCCTCGGCATGGTGTTGTCGCGACTCGGCATCATCGATGTGTTCGAGGATGATGACGACGAATACAACGAGGCGGCTGGTATACAGGAGTTTTCGATGTCCTTCTGCGGACACAAGGTATCGATCGATTGGATGCAACCGTCGGCGTTGCCGTTCCTGCTGGGCGCCGCCATTCAAGAGGCGGTTGCAGAGCCGGAGACGTCGTGGGAAGATATTCTTGCGGCAAGCGCCAAAATCCTGTTCGATCAATCGTATTTGCAATCGGTTCAGCAGGTGTTCGACACGTCCGAGTACAGCGGCGACACTTACCTGATGGCGGTGCTGGAGAATCTTGCAAAGTCGGGTGTCGGTCAGGTGATCCCGACCGCCGTCGGACAGTTGGCAAGATCGGTCGACCCGACCGCGAGAAAAGTGTGGAGCGACGATCCCGCGCAAAACATCGCCAACACGGCGCTGTCGCGCGTTCCCGGTGCATCCTATGTGCTCGACGCCAAGATCGACATGTGGGGCGAGGACATGCAACGCAGTGTGTACGGTGACGCCGTGAATGTGGCGCAGCAGTTCCTTATGCCGTGGAGTCAAACCACCGCCGCATATAAGGACGACACCACCAAGGAGCTTGTGGGGTTGTTTGATACCGCCACCGCCGAGCGCAAGAAGATCGAGAGTGACAAGACCTTGACCGCCGCCGAGCGGAAAGCAAAGCTCGACGACCTCAAGACGGGCGGAATTTTCTCGGACGGCGACATCGGCAGCGATTGGGTGGATGTGAACGGCGACCTTGTGACGGACGACGAGGATCTCACGGAAGATGCCACGCGCATGATGCGCCGCACGTACAAGTCGTATTTGGACGTGCTGATCGCGTCGGAGGAGTATCAGCAGGCTACGACGCCCGAGCGCATCGACATGATTGCAAATGTGTACAAGGACGTCAACAAGCTGTACAAGAATGCGCTTGAATCGATGGACGAGGACGAGGCTCTCGACACGTTCGATGATTACCGCGAAAAGGTGGTCAGCGGATCGTATGATACGGAGCTGATCAGCGCATACGCCACCGTCAAGCTGAAGGATGGCAAACCGCTTGCCGGAAACAGCGCGCTGTGCAAACGATATGAATCGGCGGTCGACGAGATCTACGAAGCGCGTCTCGAGGACAAGCTCGGGCGCAAGGAATACTCGTGGACGGTGAGCGGGAAGAAGTTCACGATCGATGTCAAGAAGGCGACCGCAAAGGATTTGGAGTTCATCAAAGAGCGCGAGTTGGCGTTTGCGAAGCAAGACGTGGCAGAGCTCTACCGCAAGGTCGATGCCGACACACTTGTGAAGGAATTGAAGAACGGCAACGCCTACTATGTTCGTAAGGAATTGCTCAAAGGTCAATAAAAAAAGACCCGCACACAGGATCATACCCGTGTGCAGGTTTTGCTTATTCGATAAATTCAATATCGCTCCAGTCGATCATTTGACCGCACTCGCTGCAAAAGCGTTGGTAGTCTCGCGTGATCGGCATATTGCAGGACGGGCAATAGAACGTCGAGTATTTGTTTTCGTCGACTGTGTACATGCCGATTTTTCGCGGAATGCGGAATGCGAGTTGGTCGCGGATGAAGTCGATCTTGTCGATCATTGTTGGATAAGTTGGATTGTGACGCATGATGACTCCTTTCATGATGCGTCACATGAAGTTTTGACTTGCATTTTGACTTGCATGTTTTCGTAAAATAAGCGAAAAATAGTGATATTTTTGTGTTTTCTCCATCGCTTTTACAAAAACAAGAAAGCCTCCGAAACCGCTGTACAAAGCGATTTTGAAGGCTTTTCTTATTGGCGCGCCCGAAGGGATTCGAACCCCTGACCTTTTGATTCGTAGTCAAACACTCTATCCAGCTGAGCTACGAGCGCTTATGCGGTTGTGTTCCCGTGAGAACAGTCAACATTATAGGCGGTAAATGTGCATTTGTCAAGAGGGAAATTGCAAGAAATTTGAATTTTTTTGAAAAAATTTTACTTTGAGGGAGGATTTTTTGCAAATTGGTGCTTTACAAACCGTAACAACCGTGTTATACTAACTAAGCGTGTGCAAGACGCACGACAATGCCGAGTGCACGGACGGCGGAGGATGCCTGCTCGTTCGGGATGCCTTGATTCCCCGCTCTGTGACTTTGGTGAAATTCAAAGAAAGGTGGTACATTTATCATGATGTTACCCGAGAAAAAGCAAGAAATCATTCAAGCTTACGCTACCCATGAAGGCGACACCGGTTCGCCCGAGGTTCAAATCGCTGTGCTGACCTACCGCATTGCGGACCTCACCGCTCACCTGAAGGATCATCCGAAGGATCACCACAGCCGTCGCGGCCTTCTCAAAATGGTCGGTCAACGCCGTGGTCTTCTCGACTATCTCATGAAGAAAGACATCAATCGCTATCGTGTGATCATCGAGAAATTGGGCATCCGTAAATAATGGCTCTAATGAGGCAGGCGGGAATTCTCCCGCCTGCCTCAAACTGCGAAAATAAGTTGATTTTATGAGGCGGCGATCGGCCGTTTTAGCGATGAAGCGGGCGCTGTGAAACAAGCCGCAACGTCGGCTTTGTTGCTAAAATACCGTTGCCGCCTCATGCAAAAATAAAAAGGAGGCAAAACAGTTATGTCTATGAGCAAAATCGAAACTTTCGACAGCTACAAAGTGTTTGAGACGACCCTTGCCGGTCGTCCGCTGGTTGTGGAGACCGGCAAAGTGGCGCAACTTGCCAACGGCTCCTGCGTCGTGCACTACGGTGAGACCGTCGTGCTTTGCGCGGTGACCGCGTCCGCGAAACCCCGTGACGGCATCGATTTCTTCCCGATGTCCGTGGACTACGAAGAGAAACTCTACGCCGTGGGTCGCATCCCCGGCTCCTTCCAACGCCGTGAGGGCCGTCCTTCCGAGAAGGCGATCCTGACCTCCCGCGTGATCGACCGTCCGATCCGCCCCTTGTTCCCCAAGGATATGCGCAACGACGTGTCCATCGTCTGCACCGTCATGTCGGTTGACCCCGATTGCCCGCCCGAAACCACCGCGATGATCGCCGCGTCGATCGGTATCTCCATTTCGGATATTCCGTGGGACGGCCCGATTTCGGGTGTCGTTGTCGGTCTTGTTGACGGCAAGTTCGTCATCAACCCGACCGCTGAGCAAGAGAAGGTTTCCGAGATGCACGTGACCGTCGCTTCCACCGCCGACCTCGTGGCGATGATCGAAGCGGGCGCGAACGAAGTCGACGACGAGACCATGTTCGACGGCATCATGGCGGGTCACGAAGCCAACCAACAAATCGTGAAATTCATCAACGAGATCGTTGCCGAGATCGGCAAGCCGAAGTTTGAGTTCACCTCGAACGATCCCGATCCCGATATGTTCGAAGAGATCAAAGCGTTTGCGATCGACGACGTGAAGTTCGCGCTCGACACCGACGACAAGCGCATTCGTGACGAGCGCCTCAAGCCCGTCTACGAGAAAGTTCATGCGGAGTTCGACGAGAAATACGCCGAGCAAATCGAGAAGATCGACGAGTGCATGTACAAACTGCAAAAGTTTGTCGTTCGTCGTTGGCTCCTCGACGAAGGCAAGCGTGTTGACGGCCGCGGCATTGACGACATCCGTCCGCTCGCGTCTGAAGTCGGCGTGCTGCCCCGCGTGCACGGTTCGGGTCTGTTCACCCGCGGTCAAACCCAAGTGTTGACCATCGCGACCCTCGGTTCCACCAAAGACGCGCAACTCCTCGACGGCATCGACGACGAGACCGAGAAGCGCTACATGCATCACTACAACTTCCCGTCCTACTCGGTCGGCGAGACCAAACCCTCCCGCGGCCCCGGCCGTCGTGAGATCGGTCACGGCGCTCTTGCCGAGCGTGCGCTCCTGCCCGTGATTCCGAGCCTCGAGGAGTTCCCCTATACCATTCGCCTTGTCAGTGAGGTTGTGTCCTCCAACGGTTCCACCTCGCAAGGCTCGATCTGCGGCTCGACCCTCGCGCTGATGGATGCAGGCGTGGCGATCAAGCCTCCTGTTGCGGGTATCTCCTGCGGCCTTGTCACCCAAGGCGACCGCTTCATGACCATGGTTGACATCCAAGGCCTCGAAGACTTCTTCGCCGATATGGACTTCAAAGTCGGCGGCACCAAGAAGGGCATCACCGCGATCCAAATGGATCTCAAAGTGCACGGCTTGACCCCCGCGATCATCAAGGAAGCGCTCGCCAAGACCCACAAAGCGCGTGACTACATCCTTGACGAAATCATGCTCAAAGCGATTCCCGCTCCCCGTGCGGAGCTTTCCAAGTGGGCTCCCAAAATGTGGTCCACCAAGATCGATGTGGACAAGATCCGCGAAGTCATCGGTAAGGGCGGCGCTGTCATTCAAAAGATCTGCGCCGACTGCAACTGCAACGTCGACGTGCAAGAAGACGGCACCATCTTCATCACCGCTGTGGATGCCGAGGGCGGCCAACGCGCTCTCTCCATCATCGAGACCATCGCGAAGGATCCCGAGGTCGGCTCGATCTACAAAGGTCGCGTGACCCGTTTGATGGCGTTCGGTGCGTTCGTTGAGATCGCGCCCGGTAAAGAAGGCCTCGTCCACATCAGCAAGCTTGACCTCAAGCGTGTTGAGAAAGTGGAAGATGTCGTGGCTGTCGGCGACGAAGTGGTCGTCAAGGTCAGCGAAATCGACGAGCAAGGTCGCATCAACCTGTCTCGCCGCGATGCGTTGATCCAACTCGAGGGTCTTAACCCCGCGGATTACGACGACGGCAACGAAGGCGGGGGTCGTCCGCCCCGCCGCAACCGCGACGGTGGTAACCGCCCGCGCCGCCACAACTAAATGTAAGTAATGTAACCGCCGTTCAATTTTGAGCGGCGGTTATTTACAGAGGATTTTATCATGATGGATACAAAAGAAAAGGAAATCGTGACCTTTGATGACCTCGGTGTGTCCGAGGCGACAAAAAAAGGTCTCGCGAAAATGGGCATTACGCACCCGACCGAAGTGCAAGCGAAAACCATTCCGCTGATGATGGACGGCTATGACATCATCGCCAAAGCCCCGACGGGCACGGGCAAAACCTGCGCGTTCGGCATTCCGCTTCTTGAATGTCTCGACATGGAATGCCGCGACATTCAAGCGGTCATCGTGTGCCCGACGCGCGAGCTGTGTGTGCAAATCACGCAAGAGCTTCGCGATTTGGCGGTCTATCGCCCCGACGTACGCATTGTCAGCTTGTACGGCGGTCAGCCGATGGGCAAGCAGCTCGACGCGCTCAAGAAAAAACCGCACATTGTCGTGGCGACGCCCGGTCGTTTGATCGACCACATGAAGCGCGGCACCGCTTACATCGGCAACGTGTACACGGCGGTGCTGGACGAGGCGGACGAAATGCTCAAAATGGGATTTATCCGTGATGTGCGCCGCATTCTCGGTGACACCCCTGCCGACACACAGGTGGTGCTGTTCTCGGCGACAATGGCACGTGAAGTGATGGATGTTGCGTGGGAATATCAGAAAAATGCCGTGGAGATCACGGTTGCGGCGTCGGGTGACAACCGCCCGAAGATCGCGCAATTTGTGATGCACGCCGAGGGCGATGCGCGCGTGAAAGAAATGACGCGTTTGATTGACGCGCTCGATTTGCACCGCGTGATGGTGTTCTGTAACACCAAATCGACGGTGCGCTGGCTGGATTTGAAGCTTCGTCGCGAAGGCCGTTCGGTCGATTGCCTGCACGGCGACATCCCGCAGTCGCAACGCAACCGCGTCATGGCGGCGTATCGCCGCGGCGACTTCGAAATCATGGTGGCGACCGATGTTGCCGCGCGCGGCATCGACGTCGACGATGTGGAAGCGGTGTTCAACTTCGACATCCCCGAAGAAAACGAATATTATTTGCACCGCATCGGTCGAACGGGTCGCGCCAAGCGCTGCGGCGTCGCGTTCACGTTCAAATCGCTCACCATTCAGCACGACGATACCTATCGTCTACGCGATATCAAGAAATACACCCATTCGGATATTTTGGATGTGGTGTGGAATGAGGATGGTGCGGCGGTTCTCGAAGAGGACGGCACGCCCATTGCAACGCTCATCGAAAACGGTGCGCAGTCGCGCGTGTACGAAGAAACCGAAAACGACGAGTAATACAATAAAAAAGAGAGTCCCGAGGGACTCTCTTTTTTTATTGTTCGTTCAACCAATTGACATAATCGGTGTAGAGCTGTTCGGCGGTTTCGTGGCCGCAACGGGCGATGCCGTCGGGCTTCGTCATCATGCCTTGATACTCGTAAATCACGACCTTGTCGACATAGGGCGAAGACGCCTCAAGCTGCGCCTTGATGCGCTCCCACGAAGCGGGGAACAGCGCACTTTTGTACACAGGGCCTTCGTCAAAGGAGAAGATTTCCATATCGACCCACAACTTCGAGCGACCCGCTTTTTCGTGTGCACGTGCGAGCTTTTCAAAGCGCCACGCGATCTCGTCCATCGGCATACGCTGTACGCCGACCTCATCTTGATAGGCGATGGCGTAGCAATCGATACGCGACAGTTGCTCGGCAAGTGTGTCATCCGCCTGCAAGCAATAGGTGCCAAACGGTGCCACGATCACTTTGTGGGCGGGGTTGAGCTCGCGGGATTTCGCGGAGATCGTGTTGATGTAGGTGATGAAGCGCTCGTCAAAATGATCCCAAATGCACCATTCGTCCACGACGTACCAGCCGACGAACGATTTATGATGTGCGTAGAGTTCATACAGGTGATCCATTGCGCGAAGTGCCTTGGAGACGATGACGGGATCGGTGGAGTTGCCGACCGTGTCGACGGTGCCGTATTGACCGACGCCGATGTAAAACTCCTGCCCCGTTTTGTCCGCTTCGTCGAGCAGGATCTCGATCGCGTCCTTGCATTGGATGCTGTCGGCGAAGGGAATCTCGTCAAACGGGAAATAGGCGCGCGAGGGATCGTGCGAGGCGGTCGCCTGCAAAATCAGCGTGTCGATACCGATTTCGGCGGTTTCGCGGACTTTGGCACGCCATTGCTCTTCGGTGAACGCACGCAGGGCGTCGTTGTAATACTTACCCTCGGCTTGACCGCCGTGTTCGATCTCGAAGAAAGTACCCGTGATGGGTTTTACGTTGTTCATTTCGTGCTCTCCAACCAATTGGCATAATCGGTGTAGAGCTTCTCGGCGGTTTCGTGACCGCAACGGGCGATGCCGCCGGGTTTCGTCATCATGCCTTGATAAGCGTAGATGATGATCTTTTCAACAAACGGAGAAATGGCTTCCATTTGCGCCTTGATGCGTTCCCACGGAGCGGGAAGCAGGGCGCTTTGGTACACCTTGCCTTCAAATTCGAAGACTTCCATGTCTGCCCAGATCTTGGCACGGCCCGCTTTTTCGTGAGCCTTGAACAGGCCCTCGTAATAAGCGGCTTCTTGCTCGACGAGCGTCTTTTGCACGCCGACTTCGTCTTGATAAGCGATGATGTCGAGATCGAGGCTCTCGAGTTGCTTGACATACAGATCGTCGGGCTTGCAAATGCGGGTGCCGTAGGGGCCGATGATGGTCTTGTTCTTCGGATTCAAACGGCGCGATTCCGCGGAAATGGTGTTGATGTATTTGATGAAGCGCTCGTCAAAGTGACCGTCGATCTCCCATTCGTCGGGCATGTACCAGCCCGCGATGCAGGAGTGGTGACCGTATTGCTCGGAAATGGTGTTCATCGCGCGAAGCGAGCGGTTGATGACCGCAGGATCGGTGGTGTTGACGTCGGGTTGCACCCAGTCGCCGTAGAAGCCTGCCGACAGGAAGATCTTTTGACCCGTCTTGTCTGCTTCGTCGAGAAGCACTTCCAAAACGTTCTCGCAAGCGAGATGTTTGGCGTAGGGGAACTCCGCATTTTTATAATAGCTTTCGAAATAGAGTGCCGACGCCATCAGCACGAGCGTGTCCATGCCGAGTTCGGCGGTTTCGCGCACTTTGGCGCGCCATTGCTCCTCGGTGAAGGACCACATGGCTTCGTTGTAATACTTACCTTCGGCGCGGTTGTGATGATCGAACTCAAAAAACGTACCGGTAATGGGCTTAATCATTGCGAACACTCCTTTTTAATGAATGAATTTTCACATATTTTCGACCGCTTCAATGCCGAGGACGTCGAGGTGCATAAGCAGCACGTCGCGAGTCAGGCGGCAAAGCGCGATACGAGAGGCTTGTTTTTGGGCATCCGATTCGTTTGCCACGGGGCAATCGTGATACATCTTCGAGAACGCCTGCGCGATGATGTAGGCGTTTTCGCACACGAGATTGGGCGCTTGCTCCGAAAGTGCTTTGGAAAACGCTTCGGGGGTGAGCAACAGCTTGAGCACCAAGTCGCGCTCGGCATCTTCGGTGATGGCGATGCGGCTGTCGGCAGGGGCATCCACCTTTTTGAGGACGGAATGGATGCGGGTAATGTTGTACAGCAGGTAGGTGCCCGTTTTGCCTTCAAACGACAGGAACTTGTCCATATCGAAGATGTAATCCTTCGAGCGATGGTTGATCAAATCGCCGAACTTGATCGCCGCGACGCCGACTTTTTCGGCAACGGCTTTTTTCTCGTCCTCGGACAGCGAGTTGAGATAATCGGAGTTTTTAAGTTTGTCCATCGCCGCGTCGGTCACGGTGTCGAGCAGGGTTTGCAGTTGCATGACACCGCCGTCGCGGGTTTTGAACGGTTTGCCGTCCGCGCCGTTGATGGTGCCAAATCCCAGGTGCTTGAGGTCGCATTCCGCAGGAACAAGAGATGCCTTCTTCGCGCAACGGAACACTTGATCGAAGTGCAGGCTTTGACGTTTGTCGACGACGTACCAAATCAAGTCGGGGGTGTAATCCTCTTGACGTTGAATGATGGTGGCAAGGTCGGTCGTGGCGTAAAGGCTCGAGTTGTCGGATTTTTTGATGATAACGGGCGGCATCGGCGCGTTGTCTTCCTCGGTGGCGAGGTCGACAACCAACGCGCCGTCGCTTTCACGCAGCAGGTTTTGCTCTTTGAGGGTGTCGACGAGTTGACCGACATAACGTTCGGCATCACTTTCGCCGTACCACAGTTCATAGAACACGTTGAGGCGGTTGTAGTTTTGCTTCAAGTCGGCGACGGAGACGCGCATGATTTCGTTCCACAGCGCCATGAAGCCCGCGCGACCGCTTTGCAGTTCGTAGGTCGCTTGCTGTGCCGCCGCTTTGAACGCGTCGTCTTGCTTGGATTTGCCGCTGGCGAACGGATAGACTTCTTGAAGAAGCTCCACGTTCAGCTCGGGAACGGTGTCGACGGAGGCGTCGAAATCGTCCGCAAACACGCGCCATTCGGGGTTGCGCTCACGCAGTTCCGCGATGACCAAACCGATTTGCAGACCCCAGTCACCGAGGTGAATGTCGCCGATGGTGTTGTAACCTGAGAGCTTGCACAGGCGTTTGATCGCTTCGCCGATGATGGCGGGGCGCAGGTGACCGATGTGCAAGGGTTTGGCGACGTTCGGTCCGCCGTAGTCGACGATGGCGGTTTTGCCCGCGCCGACAGGCTCAACGAGCGTGCGGTCGCCGCTGACGACTTCCATTGCCATTTGGCTGATCGCGTCGTCGGTCAGCGTCAAGTTCAAAAAGCCGGGCATCGCCACTTCCGCTTTCGCAAACAGCGGGTTTTCGGCGAGTTTCGCCGCGACGTCGCCCGCGATCATCGCGGGGGCTTTGCGGTGAAGTTTCGCGCCGCCGAACGCGCCGTTGCATTGGAATTGGCAAAGCTCGGGGCGGTCGGACACCGTCACGGTGCCGAGGCTACGATCATAGCCGCACGCTTCGAACGCATCCGACACGATGGCGGACAGTTGATCGGTCAAAGTCATAGAAAACACATCCTTTAAAGGTTAAAAATCATCATCAATTATAAGGGCGCAACCGCCACGTTCAGCGTGTGTGCGGTGGTGGCACCGCCCGTTGACAGCGTGTAATGCACGGTCACCTCGCCGCATCCGTCTTTTGTGAGCGACGAATGGTAGGCGGTGGTGTCGGTTTGAAGTGTCAGCGCGCCGAACGGCGTCGCATAGTCGCAATCGTGTTTCACGCCGACTTCCAGCGTCAGCAAGCAAGAATAATCCCCTTTGCGGGACAATTCGAGGCGATCGGAAAATACACGAAGCGCGGTCAGCGTATTGCCGAGTCCCTCTTCACCTGCCGCTTCACGGTAGGACAGCTCAAGGCTGTTTTCGCATGCGCGCAAAAAACCGTTGGCGGTTTGCGAGGCAACTTGTTCGTCGTTGCCGTCGCGAATGGTCGAGGTGATGTTGACGGAAACTTTCATGCTTGTCACCTCATTCCGACAAAAGCGCAGGGTCGATGAGTTCCACATCATCGCTCACGGCGCGACCGAGGAACATTTCGGCAACCTGCACGAAGCCTTGCGGACGGTCGCTGACAAAAAAGCGGCATTGACCGTTCTCGCTGTCGGTGAGCATCTCGCTTGCCGTCAGCAGGCGCTTGGCTTCAAGAGCCGCGGCACTTCCCGAGTCGATGAGCGTGACACCCTCGCCGAGAATCGCGCCCAAAACGGGAGCGAGAAGCGGAAAATGGGTACAACCCATGATGAGCGTGTCGATCTTCGCTTCGATGAGCGGCGCGAGGTAGCGCTTTGCCGTGGCGATGGTCACGTCGTCATCTTCGGCGATCCAGCCGTTTTCAACAAGCGACACAAACAGCGGGCATGCCTGCGAAAATACCTGCGCGTCGGGACGGCGCTGACGGATCGTCTTGCCGAACGCATCGGTTTGCACAGTCGCGGCGGTGCCGATGACGCCGATGCGACCCGTTTTTGTGGCATTGACGGCGGCGTTTGCCGTCGCTTCCACGACGCCGATGGCGGGGACGGGTTGCTCCTCCAGCACCTGCGCGCCGACGGAGCTTGCCGTGCCGCACGCGGCGATGATCATTTTGACATCGTGGCGGCGCAAAAAGCGGCAATCTTCGGCGGTGTAGCGTTTGATGGTGTCGGGGCTTCGCGTGCCGTAGGGGACGCGACCCGTGTCACCGAAATAGACAATATCTTCGCTCGGGAGTTCTTCGAGCAGACGCCTGACAACCGTCAAGCCGCCGAGTCCCGAATCAAAGACACCGATCGGGCGGGTATCCATAGGGTGATCACCTCAATCTTCGTCCAATTTAAGCACAGCCATAAACGCTTCCTGCGGCACTTCGACTGAGCCAAGCTGACGCATGCGTTTTTTGCCTTCTTTTTGCTTTTCAAGAAGCTTCTTCTTACGTGTGATATCGCCGCCGTAGCACTTGGCAAGCACGTCCTTGCGCATCGCGCGAACGGTTTCGCGGGCGATGACCTTGCCGCCGATCGCGGCTTGGACGGGTACTTCAAACAGCTGACGCGGAATGTTGTCTTTGAGTTTCTCGCACATACGACGCGCGCGAGAATAGGCGTTGCCCGCGAACACAATGAAGCTGAGTGCGTCGACCATCTCGCCGTTGAGGAGGATGTCGAGCTTGACAAGCTCGCTCTTGACGTAGCCTTTGAGTTCATAGTCGAAGCTTGCGTAGCCGCGCGTGCGGGATTTGAGTGCATCAAAGAAATCGTACACAATTTCGTTGAGCGGGAGTTCGTAATGAATGTCGACGCGGGTGGGGTCGAGGTATTTCATGTCCTTAAACACACCGCGGCGTTGTTGGCACAGTTCCATGATGTTGCCGACAAATTCGTTGGGGGCGAAAATATGCGCGTCCGCGATCGGCTCTTCCGCCATCGAAATGTTGGCGGGGTCGGGATAGTTCGTCGGGTTGTCAATGTAGATCACTTCACCGTCCGACAGCGTGATGCGGTAGATCACGCTCGGGGCGGTGGTGATGAGGTCGAGGTTGTATTCGCGTTCGAGGCGTTCTTGAATGATCTCCATGTGGAGAAGTCCGAGGAAGCCGCAACGGAAGCCGAAGCCGAGTGCTACGGAAGTCTCGGGCTCAAACGTCAGCGATGCGTCGTTAAGCTGCAGGCGTTCCAGTGCCTCTCGCAGGTCTTGATAATGCGCGCCGTCGGCGGGGAACACACCACAGAACACCATCGGGTTGACCTTGCGGTAACCGGGCAGGGGTTCGGCGGTCGGGTTTTTGACGAGCGTGACGGTATCGCCGACGCGTGCGTCGTTGACCGTTTTGATGGACGCGGCGATGTAGCCGACTTCGCCCGCTTGCAAGATGCCGGTCGGTTCGGGGCGCGACGGACGCATCACACCGACTTCGGTCACGTCAAATTCGGCGCCCGTCGCCATCATGCGAATGCGGTCGCCTGTTTTGACACAACCTTCTTTGACACGAATGTATACGATAACGCCTTTGTAGCTGTCGTAATAGCTGTCGAAGATCAGCGCTTGAAGCGGCGCGTCCACCTCGCCTTTGGGAGAGGGGATATAGTTCACGATCGCTTCGAGCACTTGCTCAATGTTCAGACCCGATTTCGCCGACACGTGCGGCGCATAAGATGCGTCGATGCCGATGATATCTTCGATCTCCTGCTGCACCTTTTCGGGGTGTGCGGCAGGCAGGTCGATCTTGTTGATGACAGGCACGATCTCGAGATCATGCTCAACGGCAAGATACGTGTTGGCGAGTGTTTGTGCTTCGATGCCTTGCGAGGCGTCCACCACCAAAAGTGCGCCTTCGCACGCGGCAAGCGCACGCGACACTTCGTAGTTGAAGTCCACGTGACCCGGGGTGTCGATGAGGTTGAAGGTGTAGGTTTCACCGTCTTGTGCGGTGTAATTGAGTGTGACCACGTGCGCTTTGATGGTGATGCCGCGCTCGCGTTCAAGATCCATGCTGTCGAGGAGCTGTTCTTCCATGTCGCGTTTGGCGACGGTGTTGGTCAACTCCAGAATGCGGTCGGCGAGCGTCGATTTGCCGTGGTCAATGTGGGCAATGATGCAAAAATTGCGGGTTTTATCGAGTGATGCAGGCACTGCTTGCACCTCCTGTTGTTAAGTTAATCCAGTTCGTTCATCGTCAGGCCCGTGATGAGCTTCGGGTAGAAATAGGTCGATTTTTGCGGCATTTTTTCGCCTGCCGCGGCGACGCCTTGAATTTCCGACACACGGGTGGGGTTCAACAGGAAAGCGCATTGGAACGCGCCGCTGTCGACACCGTCGATGGCTTCACCCAATACGCGGGTGTAGGTCAGGTTGATTTGTTGCGCCATGTTTTCCTTGTCGATGCCCAGCACGCGCTCCAAGATGGCAGAATGCAAGACATTGACATCCAGTTGACGCGACACATCGGATTCACTCGGAAGGAGGGTATCCATCAGCGATTCGTTCGTCAGCGTCAGGAGCGACGTGGTGTAGTTGCCTGTGTAACATACGAAGGCTTTTTTGCCGTCGTCGTAGGCCGCTTGGAGCTTGGCGGTCGCGTCGGCGAGCGGCAGATCGCGCACGACTTCGAAATCCGCTTCGCAAGCGGTCAGCATCGCGTCGGCGTCGAAATCCGCGAGATCGCGAATCAGGCGATGGGTCGGGAACACGACGAGACCGGGATGGCTCATCTCGACGAGCATCATCATCACGCGGTCGGCACCGCCGACAGGAATGTTGTTTTCGAGACGATAGTTTTTGAAGTTGACGGCGGTTTCATAGCGGTGGTGACCGTCAGCGATGTAGAGTTTAACGTCGTCGGCAAAAATCGCTTGGATCGCGGCGATGGTCTTGTCGTCGGTGATCGCCCACAAGCGATGGCGCAAACCGTCTTCATCAACCACGTCCGTCAGCGGCTCTTTGGTCATGGCGTCGTCCAAAATCGCCTTGGTGTCGGCTTGGTACAACGAGTAGATGTCGCTGAAGTTGAAGCCCGTCGCCTTCATCAGGTTGAGGCGATCGGTCTTGGCTTTCGAGAGCGTCCATTCGTGCGGAAGAACGTTGCCTTCCTCGAACGGGGTCACTTCGCAACCAACGAGAAGTCCCGTGATGTTCATGATCTCGTTGTTGACTTCAAACGTGATGTCGTAAACATAAAACGCGGCTTGTTCGTCGCGCACGAGCGTGCCGTTTTCGCACCATTCCTTGACGGTTTTGCCCGCTTCTGCATACGGGTCGGCGCCTTCACGCGGGAGTTCGAGACGGATGATATTATGCGGGTTGCGCGCAAGGTATGCCTTGCGTTGTTCGTCGCTGATGATGTCGTAGGGCGGGCAGATGAGTTCGCTCATGTCGCCGGCTTGCGCGGAAAAACGCCAAGCACGAAACGGGTAGATCGATGCCATATTCAAAACCTCCGAAATACATAGTTATACAAATTATATTGTACCGATTTTCACCCTGTTCGTCAAGGTTTTTCTTATATATAGTATAGATAAATAAATAATACCCGTTCGTCGCGGCGAGCGGGTATTATTGTATCATTGTTCTTTCAATAAACCAACCCGAAATCATCAAAAACCGGAGGATGATAATCTTGCTCATAAAACCCAAAATCCTCGCCTGTTTTCACGCATATTCGGAACGAAAATTTGGTGAGGATTTCGAGGCAAGACGCATTTTCGATGCACACGTGAAACGAATCGGCAAAAGAGGACCACACAGCCATGTCTAAGTAGAAAACAGCATCGTATTTCTTTTGGCAATCGGTGAGATACCCCTCAAGTTTTGTCAGATCTTCGACGGCTTTCAGAAAACAATCCATAGGAGACTGTTGTTCGTCGCGGATGCTGACATAATTGTTGAAATCCATCAATTCCCGACAGGAAAACAAGCCAAACCAATGAAGACAATCCTCTGTGAATTCCTGTTCCAGAGACGGGCGACCGTTTAAAACAGAAAAATAGATTTTACAATGAGACATAAAAAGACCTCCTTTGATGCGGTAACACCAGTGTATCAAAGGAGGTGGGACAAAAACGGGATATGGTTTTGTGTGGGTGTACGCTGTTGCGACGGTAGGGCGCGCAGATTCCTGCGCGCCGCGGATCTGAGGTGTGTCGTGTATTCCTCTATGACGCTTTATGTTTTCAAAAACTCGTTCCTGAAACAGGCAACGGCGTCGCTCAAGGCATCCAGTGTCTTTGCCCATACATCGCCGTGGGCCGTCGGATGATAGGACCATAAGATGTAAAATGTGCCGTGTTCGTGTTTGTGCTCATACAGCCATATACCGTTTTCGGCGAACAGTTCGACCCCTTTTTGAAAATGGGTGTCTATAAGCTTTGTAAACATTTTGTTGTCGGCATCTTTGCTTTGGATGACCACAAGATCGGGTGTCAGTGCACGGATCTCTTCGATCAGGATTTCGGCGCAATGCTTTTTCATACTTGTGTTGGTCTTTTTGTCGCGGCGTCTTTTCGTCGATGTTGTGCCGTTTTCGGTGTGGGTTTCGGAAAACACACATTTATAATAATTGGTCAGACATATATGCGACAGCAGGTACTCTTTGGAAAACAGACTGTCACATTTGTTGTAATCCTCCGCAGGATCACCGAACATCAGGGAAAGTGTATACAGCGTTTTCAGATAATGTGGGTTGTAACCCGCATCATCCAAAGATGCGGTCGGCTTAATGCATCTATGTTCCGAGACGGGCTCTTTTCCGACAACGAGGATTTTCGGAAAAGAAGGATCGGTTCCGTAATCCTTACCGAGATGTGCACAATTAAACCGTATGCTGTCATCACACATCCCGTGTTCACATAGTGCGGCGTAGGGGCAGGTGTTGTTGTCGCTTCCGAAAAACGAACGATAGGCGGCTTCTAACTTTGTGCGGTAACTCATAGCAAACTCCCCTTTATCCGAGTAGTATATCACGCGGTAAGCGCGGCTTCAAGCGTGGCTGTCTTCGTCCAATAGAATGACATCCCAGCGCCCGTCTAATTTCACACTGACGATTTGTTTGTGTACCATGCGGGCTTCTTCAAAATAGGGTGGTACAACGCAGTTGCCGTCAAGATCCCGCACGCCCCAATTTCCGCTTTTATCGCAGAACGGATGGTAGTTGGTTTCCAGCTCTTCTTTGGTGGGTGGATGCCACCGGCTTGTTTTACTCCAACCGATCAGTTGATCCACACATTCCCCAGAAAGAGAAAGACGGGTAAAACGAGCATCTGTTGCGACCGTGGCAAAGCCGCTGTCGTCATAATAAAAAACGTTCTTGAATCGTGCAACGATCGGCTCATACTGTTTCTTATCGTAAGAACAATACCATTGACCGTTCACCATATGAACGGTAACCTTTGGGTCTATGAAACAGTTAAAAGGATTCATACCGTTTTCTCCTCATATCGTTTGTATGCATCCTGCAGATCGGTTTTGATTTGTTCGGCAAGATCGGTGGGGGACAGCACAGTCACATGACGGGCATATTGCAACGCCCAATGACGCATGGCGTGGCGGTTGACGGTGACGCGTGCGGTCACCTCGCCGTCCTGTTTGTCCGAAAAGGTGATATCCTGCCCGAACCAGTCGAGCACATCGCCGACGACCGCGGTTTTGACGCGGAAGGTCACGGGGACACTCTCGCCCGAAAACATATACAAATGCTCTGCCATATGTTTTGGGAGATCCAAGCCGTTTTCCAGTCCTTCAACCGCGCGTTGCGGTTTGGCGGGTGCATCTGACAGGCATATATCCGCAATGCGGTCGAGACGGTAGTGCGACACATCATCGTATTTGTCGTAGTTGCCGATGAGATAATACCGTCCGTTTGCCGCGACCATCTGATAGGGGTTCACGATGTATTGTTTGATACCGCTCCCGTCGCGCACGGGATGGGGTTGCTTGTCCGTGCCGAGGTGCGTGTAGGAAAACACCACCTGCCGTCCCTTGGTGATTGCTTCGTCGAGAATCTCGATGGTGTAGAACAGCTGATGATTGTGCGAGTGGGTATCGGGCAAGGTGCGGATGTGCTGCACACGTGAGCGGAAATATTGATTGGATAACCCTTCAAGCTTACCGACCAATTCCTTGCACTGGCTGTATGGAATGTGCTTGGAAAACAGTAAGCTGTCAATCAGCAGGCGAAGTTCGGCATCGGAAAACTCACGTTCCAGATAAAAATCCGACAGGATATAGCTTTCTTCGGGTTCGCCGTTTTTGCCGGGAATCATGCGCCGAGATTCGGAAAATTCGATCGGATAGCCCGCGTCGATCAGCTCGGTCAGGTTGCGCTTGATGCTTTTGCGATCCGCGGTCATATCGTATTCTGTTTCAAGGATATGCACAATGTCTTTTTGGCTGAGTCGATGATCGGCATCGGTATATCGTCGCAGAATGTCCAGGATGTTCACGATCAACATTTTTTTAGGTTTGCCTGCTTTCATCTTCGTCACCTCGTGTGTATTGTATCATCTTTATTGTCAATATACAAGATGGCGTGGGATAAAAATGTCGCACAAACACAAAACAGACCCGATGTTGGCATCGGGTCTGTTTGCTTACAAAAGGATATTACGAGACGAGCTGACGCAGGATGCAGCGCACATCTGAGGTGTCGATTTTGCCGTCTTTTTTGCAGTCGGCAATGGTCAGCGCGCTGCCCTCGAGCGGTTTGATGCCGTTGAGGTGGCGGAGGATGGCGGTTGCGTCGGCGGTGTCGATCTCGCCGTTGTTGTTGAGGTCGCCGAGGATCTCTTGACCCGTCACATCTTTGGCAAGAGCGTAGGTGTTCCACGTCAGCTTTTGACCGACTGTGCCGTACACCGATAACGTGTATGTGGTCAAGGTGATGGTGCCGCTTGCACCCAGCGCTTCGCGCAAATCAATGTAGGTATCGAGGTTTTCGGTGAAGTCCACATTCGTGCCTTTGACCATCATCGACAGTTGGATATACCCGTCTGTGCCGTCGCTCTTGGTGTAGTAGAGGTGGCCGTTGGCACAGCCGCCCGCGGTTGTCATTTTGAGATGCAAATACGGTGTTTCGTTCAGGTTGACCGTTTTGTTCAATGTGACGCGAACGGACGGCCAAGCGATCGAGCTGTCAAGCGCACGTGCCATTGTGAACGAACCGTCGTCGCCGAAGGTGTAATCCACAATACCGTTTGCTTGAACAAAATCATCTTGCGAGTCGGGAAGCAGGTTTTCGGTGTCGCGATAGGTGCGTTTTTCTTGCGCTTCCGAGCCGACGAAGAAGTAGCTGATGGTGACGGCACCGCTCTTGGGAGCGTAGACTTTCAGGGAGTTCATGATCCATTTCATATCACTTGTCGAATAGTCACGTAGGTCGATACAACCCGTTTGCGAAACGGTCGCGTATTGTGCACGGTTGTTGTTGAACAGTGCGTCCCACGTTTCGCCCGAGTCGGCGAGCTTCGCGCCGCCTTGTGACGCGTCAAGGAAGGACAGCCACGGGGAATAATTGGAGTTGCTGTAAATCGAGAACGTGAAATCGCCGCCCTCGGGAACGATGAAGGAATAGTACAGATACGGCGTTTTGTTCAGATCCAGTTCAATGCCCAACGCATTGGCGGTTTGGATCGTGTATTGCACGACAGGCGTGCTGGTGCCGAAGTTGAAATAGGGCAGAAGATCGATTTTGGTGTTGACTTCGGGCGCTTCCTTGGACGCATGATCATAATGGGGATTGGCGGGGGTTGCAGGATCGCCGTAGGTTGCATAATCGGGCCACTCGAACACGGGTTCTTCTGCCACGGATTGCGTCACCGCATAGGGGGTGGCGATGGCGTTGGCGGCGGATTCGATGGCAACCGCTTTCATGTACGGTGTCATGCCTTGGGGCGCCCAAGAAAGGTTCGAAATATCCGCGCCTGTCAGCGCTTTAAAGAAGGTCAAGCCTGCGGTGTAGCGACCTGTCGTGAGCGACAGGTGATAGTTGTCGCGGGTAAGCAAGCCGACGTTGGCGGTACGCGCGTTTTGGATGGCGGTGCCGGTCGGGGAGATGAGGTCAAGACCGGGCGTTTTCGAAACAAAATCACGGGTCAGCGCGCAGATAGCGTTGTAGTAGAGCGTAGTGTCGTTGCCGAACGAGTAAATCAATTCTTCGTGAGAACCGACCTCGCCGACCCATGTCATGTTGAACGCGATTTTCGGGTTGCCGATCGCGTTTTGTTTGACGTAGTTGATGAGGTTTTCGAGGTTTGCGTAAGAGTCTTCCTCGGCATAACGGCTGCCGTCACCCGTGCCGTGCTGAATGGAGATCCAGTCCCATTCCTCGCTTTGCAAAGCGGAAAGAATGCTGTGCCCCGGTGTGATGCTCCACCCGCTACCCGTGTTGAGGTAATATTCATACGGGGCGTTGTTATTGATGGCATTGGTGTAGTGTTTGTTGATGGAACAGCCACCGTAATACAATGTGGCGAATTTGACGTTTTTCACGCCGGCGTTCAGTGC
The DNA here is from genome assembly GCA_045637645.1 of Acutalibacteraceae bacterium. GTDB lineage: Bacteria > Bacillota > Clostridia > Oscillospirales > Acutalibacteraceae > RGIG1959. The sequence continues at coordinate 20,966 of JAZTZV010000029.1, forward strand.
AATGTTCGGCACATGTTCAGCAGTATCGACGGCAAAACTGTTGCCGATGCACAGCACTTTCAGTGTTTCGGGCACGGTCGATGCTTGTGCGGTGGGGATCAGCGGCATGAGGGAGAGTGTGAGAACCGCGGTCAAGAATAGAGAAAACCATTTTTTCACAAAACCATCTCCTAAGAATATAGGTTATATAAGTAGGGTAGCACGCTTTTTCGAGATTGTCAATAAAAAAACAGCATTCCGCAGAATGCTGTTTTTTTGTGGTATTTAAGCGGAAACCAAATCTTTCAAAATGCGGCGCACGTCCGATGTGGAAATATTGCCGTTTTGGTCATAATCCGCTGCGGGCAACACCGCGTCGCTCAGTTTGGTGTTGCCGAGTAAGTGGCGGAAAATCGCCGAGGCATCGGCTGTGGTGGCTTCGCCGTCGCCGTTGACATCGCCGGGGAGGAAGTCGGCTTCGGCGGCGGGAGCGAGCGCTTCCCATTTGATGCTGTCGCCGACCACGCCGTAGACGGACAGCGTGTAGCTGTCAATGGTGATCGTGCCGCCGCATCCGATGGCGGACGCGAGATCGACATACGTGTCGATGTTTGTCGCGAAGTCATTGGCGGTGCCGTCAACGAGTGCGGACAAACGGACAGAACCGCTGTTGCCGTGCACGTCGGTGTAGTAGAGGAAGCCGTTGGCGCTGCCGCCGTTCGTGCTCATTTTCAAGTGGAGATACGGCGTTTTACGCAAATCGATTTGTTGACCGGAAGTCACCTTAACGGACGGCCACGCGATGTCGCTTTCCGCGGCGCGAGCCATCACGAACGAGCCGACGCTCTCCACCACATAATCCACTTTGCCTTCGGCGTTGGTGATTTGATTCAAGTCGGTGGGGAGAAGAGAAGCACCGTCGGTGAAGCGCGTGGGAGCCGTACCGCCGTTGGCGGTGACGCTGAATTCGTTGAAGGTGACAGGCGCATTCGCCGCACCCGCTACGAACATTTTCACACCCGACAGCAACACCGTGCCGTCGTTGCGGATATATTTTTGGGGCACGATCGCCGACAGCGGGATCGACACGCGAATGTCTTGACCGCCCGTAATGTCGTCGCCCGAGATCGCCACGTCGGGGTAGTATTGGTGGATGATTTTGGCGATCGCCACCGACGTGTTGGTGTATTCGTGGGTTGGGGTCGGGCCGTCGAAATACAGCGAGATGTTTGCCGAGGCGGTCAGCTCCATGTCGAGCGTCATCGTGCTGTTGGCAACGGGCGCATAGAACATGTCGCCGAAACCGGGAGAGTAATGCAATTCCGGCCAGAGCCCTGTCGTGTTCGCGAAGGAAAGCGAGCCGTCGGCGTTGTCGGTGCCGTAAAGCGTGCCGGGGAACAGCACCAGCCAGTCAGACGCGCGGTAAGAGATCAGGTCTTGCGTCCACGCACCTTCTTGAAGTGCGGGAGGGTCGTTCGTCGTCACGCGCGGAGCGGAAGGATCTTGCTTGAAATGCTCTTTCAAATACGCGACGATGGTATCGGTATACACTTGGTTGCCTTGGTCGGCGAGGTGCAAGCCGTCGGAAATGAGGAATGTGCTCAAGCTGTAACCGCTGTCGCACACGGCGTGCATATCGATGAGGTGTGTGCCTGTTTGCGACGCGACTTCGCGCATCGCCACGACATATTTGTCAAGAGCGAGGTTGACCGATTTCTCGGGGTACAATGCCCAGCCGCCTTGCGAATCATCCGACAAAAACGGCGGTGTCATCAAGATCGGTGTGCCGCCGATGGCTTCCACCTGCTCGATGAAATATTGCAGATTTTCTTTATATTTGGCGGTGGTGACGCGCGGATTTACGCCGTCTTCCAAATAGAAATCGTTGGTAGCAAAGCTCATGATCACGAAATCGGGATCCTTGGAAAGCACATCGCGCTCGAAGCGGGCGCGACCTTGATCGGTGGTGTTGCCGCCGATGCCCGCGTTGATGAGGTGCATGTTGGTGGCTTTGGCGACCGAGCGCGGCCAAGTGGACAGCGCGGTGATGCTGTCACCGAAGGTGACAAGCGTCGCACCGTCCATGGTGGGAGCATCCGCCGCAGGAGCGGCGAACACCATAGGAACGGCGGCGAGCATCACCGCAAGGGTTAACAAAAGGGATACTATGCGTTTCATGTTTGTGTGCCTCCTACGTTTATGCAGACACAAGGTCTTTGAGAATTCGACGCACGTCGGCGGTGGTTGTATCGCCGTTTTGATCGTAGTCGGCCGCCGCCAACTCGGATTCGCTGAGTTGCGCGCCGCCCAACAAGTGACGGAAGATCGCCGAAGCGTCGGCGGTGTTGACCGTGCCGTCGCCGTTGACGTCGCCGGGGATCGCGTCGGGAGCTTCGTATTTTTTTGCGGTGGACAATGTGTACCAAGTGACAGAGTCACCGCCGATGCCATACACCGACAGGGTGTAGTAGTCGAGCGTGATCACGCCTGTGGTGCCGAGTGCTTTGGCAAGATCGACATACACATGGTCGGCGTCGCAGAAGTCGTTCACCGAGCCGTCAAAGAGTTGCGACAGTTGGACGGAATTGCTTGTGCCGTAGGCGTTGGTATAATAGAGAATACCGTTTGCCCAACCGCCCATGTGGTGCATATCCATGTGCAAATACGGGGTTTCGGACAGATCGATCGTTTTGCCCGATACGATTTTCACGGACGGCCAAGCGATGGCACTTTCTTCTGCACGAACGAGTTTCAAGGAGCCGTCGCTGTTGATCGTGAAGTCGACTTTGCCGTCCACTTGCGACAGTTGGCTGTTTGCAGTCGGCAGGAGATTTTGCACGTCTTGGTATTGGATTTCTTCGGGAGCGGACGCACCGTCAGTGGTGGTGACGCTCAATTCTTTCAGCGTGACCTTTTGATGCGCGCCGCCGACAACAAAGATCTTCACACCCGTGAACACGACGGTGCCGTCTTTGGAGATAAAGGAAGAGGGGATGAAGTCCTCAAGTGCCAATGTGGTGTAAATCGATTGCCCCGGCATGATATCGGAATACGACGTTTGCAAAGTCGGGATCTTCTTTTTGAGTGCTTCGGTCAGCGACACATACGTGGTGTCGTAAGCAAGCGTCGGGTTCGGGCCGTTGAAGAACAGCACAACGTTCGTGCCCGCGACGAGTTCCATGTTGATGGTGATGTAACTGCCTTTCACGGGGACGGTGATGCCTTCGTCGATCGACGGCGAATAGTGCACTTCCGGCCAGAGACCGTTGGTGTTCGCAAACGAAACCGAGCCGTCCGTCTCCTGCACACCGTACATGGTGTCGGGATAGATGATGAGCCATTCGTCAAGATCGGTGGGGGCAATGTCTTTCGTCCAAGCACCGGGCTCCGCCTTCGGAGCGGTGGGGTATTCCACGCGAGGCGCGGAAGCGTCGGAACGATAGTTGTTTTTCATGAAGTTGACAATGGTATCGGTATAGACCGAGTTGCCTTGCGCCGAGAGATGCACGCCGTCAGAGATCAGGAAGGTGTTGACGTTGTAGTTGTCGCACACCGAGTGGATGTCGATGAGGCCGACGCCGTTGGCGCTTGCGATGTTACGCATGGCGGCGACATATTTATCCAGCGCGCCGTTGACCGAGCCTTCGGGATACAGCGACGGACCGCCCGAAGCACTCTCCGAGATAAACGGCGGAGTCATCAGGATGGGCTCGGCGCCGAGCGCCTTGACCTTGTCGATGAAAGTTTGCAGATTGGCTTGATAGGTGGCCAGATCCACGCGCGGATTCACGCCGTCCTCACGGTAGAAGTCGTTCGTCGCAAAGCACATGATGACAAAATCGGGGTTGTGCGCCGCCACGTCACGCTCAAAACGTGCCAAGCCGTGGGCGGTGGTGTTGCCGCCGATGCCCGCGTTGACAAGCTTCATGTTTAGCGATTGCGCCACCGATTGCGGCCAAGTGGAGAGCGCGGTGATGCTGTCACCGAAGGTGACGAGTGTCGCGCCGTCCATCAGCGGAGCGTTTGCCGCGGGGGCGGCAAGGGCGGTGGGGATGAGTCCGAGCGTCAACACGACGCACAAAAGAACGGAAAACCATTTTTTCATAACAACTGCCTCCTTGTTGGAGAAATATAGTATATATGTAGTGTAACAAATAAACACTCAAATTGCAAGAGAATATAACAGCATCCCACTCAAGCTTTTTACGGTTTGAACGGGATGCGGTGGCTTTATGTGGTGGTGACGCTGATTTCGCGGATGGTAACGGGACTGCCGGCGTTGCCGATGACGAATACTTTGACGCCGGAGAACAATAAGGTGGCGTCGTCACGCAGGAAACGACCGCCCGTCAATTCGACCAGCGGAATGGTGCATTTGACGGTTTGTCCGCCTTGGATATCGTCGCCGGAAATACGCAACGAGGGGATTTGCTTTTTGATGGCGGCGGTGAGGGAGATGTAGTGATTTTCTTTTTGCACCGTGGGTGTGTTGCCGTTGAAAAACAGCAGGATATTCGCCGCCGCTTCCAGTTCGAGGTCGACGGTGAGATAACTGCCGCTGACGGGTGCGGCGATGGTGTCTTGCAATTTCGGGGAATAATGTGCCTCGGGCCATTCGCCGTTGGTGTTGGCAAAGGATACGGCGGGCGCATCGGTCATGGTCGCCTCGATGGTGTCGGGATAAATGATGAGCCAATCATCAAGACTGTCGGGGATGAGGCTTTTTGTCCAAGCACCTTTTTCGGCGGTCGGGGCGGTCGGTTGTGTGACACGCGGTGCGTCGGGATCTTGACGGAAATGCTTTTGCATGTAGGCGATCACGGCGTCGGAGAAGGCTTTGTCGCCGAGCGGGGAAAGGTGCACACCGTCCGCACTCAAAAAGTCTGTTGTCGCGTACTTGTCGTCGCATAATTGGTGGATGTCAACAAGATGGGTGTCGGTTTCGTTTGCGACTTCACGCATCACCTCGACATACACATCGAGTGCAGCGTTGACCGAGCCCTCGGGATAGCGCGCCGCACCGCCCGAAGCGGTTTCAGTGATGAACGGCGAGGTGATGAGGATCGGAACGGCGTCGAGGGCTTCGGTGCGCTCAATGAGATGTATCAGGTTGGCGCGATAGTCCTCGGGCGTCACGCGCGGGTCGATGCCGTTTTCACGGTAAAAGTCGTTGGTGCCGAAACAAATCGTCACAAAATCGGGATCGGCGCTCGCGACGTCGCGGTCGAAGCGGTCGAGACCGTGGGCAGTGGTATTGCCGCCGATGCCCGCGTTGACGAGTTCCATGTTGAGTTCTTTGGCGACTTCGGACGGCCAGTGGCTCAAAGCGGTGTTGCTGGCGCCGAAGGTGACGAATACGGCACCGTCGAGAAGCGGTTTTTCGGTCGCGGCACCGCACGCGCAAAGTCCGCACAACATCGCCGCGCAAACAGCAGAAGATAGGATTCGTTTCATGAGAGAACACTCCTTTCGATTGTAAAAGTATAACAGATTCTTTTTGAAAAATCGACATTTTTTGTATAAAAATTTTTGAGCATTTTTTAAAAACTTTCAAAAACGGCTCTGCAAAGCCGTTTTTGAGGATTTGGTCAAAATTCCAATTTTTTTGTTTTTCTCTTTACAGACGTTTGAAAAAGTGATACACTATATATAATGTGAGTTTGTGCTCACAAATGGCGATTGTCTATTTTGCTCTAAAAGGAGGACATAATAAACATGGCAAGAAAGTTTAAAACCATGGATGGTAACAACGCCGCCGCTCACGTGTCGTATGCGTTCACCGACGTTGCCGCTATCTACCCCATTACCCCTTCGTCTGTGATGGCAGAGGTGACCGACGTTTGGTCGGCACAAGGTCAAAAGAATATCTTCGGGCGTCCCGTGAAGGTTGCGGAAATGCAATCCGAAGCGGGTGCCGCGGGCGCTGTTCACGGCTCGCTTGCCGCGGGCGCGATGACCACCACCTACACGGCTTCGCAAGGCCTTCTCCTGATGATCCCCAATATGTATAAAATCGCGGGCGAGTTGCTCCCGAACGTGATTCACGTGTCGGCGCGTGCGCTGGCGTATCACGCACTGAGCATCTTCGGCGACCACTCCGACGTGTACGCGTGCCGCCAAACCGGTTATGCGATGCTTTGCTCGTCGAGCGTGCAAGAGGTCATGGACCTCGGCGCTGTGGCGCACCTGTCCACCATCAAAGGTCATGTGCCGTTCCTGCACTTCTTCGACGGCTTCCGTACCTCGCACGAAATCCAAAAAATCCAAGTGTGGGATTATGAGGATCTCGCCGACATGGTCGACTGGGACGCTGTTGACCGTTTCCGTCGCGAAGCGCTCAACCCCGAGCACCCCGTGCAACGCGGTACCGCTCAAAACCCCGACATCTACTTCCAAGGCCGTGAGGCGGCGAACATCTACTACGATGCGCTTCCCGCTGTGGTCGAAGACTACATGAATCAGGTCAACAAAAAGATCGGTTCGAAATACAAACTCTTCAACTACTACGGCGCGAAAGATGCCGAGAACGTCATCGTTGCGATGGGTTCCGTCAATGAGACGATCGAAGAGACTGTCGATTACTTGAACGCTGCGGGCGAAAAGGTCGGTTTGATCAAAGTTCGTCTCTATCGTCCGTTCTCCGTCAAGCACTTGATCGCCGCTCTGCCGAAGACGGTCAAGAAGATCACCGTTCTCGACCGCACGAAGGAATCCGGCTCCATCGGCGAACCGCTTTACCTCGACGTTGTCGCGGCGATCGCGGATTCGAAGTATGCGGGCACGCCCGTTTTCAGCGGCCGCTACGGTCTCGGCTCGAAAGACACCACGCCGGGTCAAATCGTCTCGGTCTATCGCAATATGCAAGCTTCCCGCCCGAAGAAACGCTTCACCATCGGCATTGAAGATGACGTGACGAAGCTCTCGCTGAAGGTGAAGGAAGATCCCGACACCACCCCGAAGGGCACCACGTCCTGCAAATTCTGGGGCCTCGGTTCGGACGGCACCGTCGGTGCGAACAAGAACTCCATCAAGATTATCGGCGACCACACGAATTTGTATGCGCAAGGCTACTTCTCCTATGACTCGAAGAAGTCGGGCGGCATCACCGTGTCGCACCTGCGCTTCGGCAAGAAGCCCATCAAGGCGACTTACCTCATCAACAAAGCGGACTTTGTTGCGTGCCACAACCCGTCCTATGTCGACAAATACGACATGGTCAGCGATATCAAACCCGGCGGCACGTTCTTGCTGAACTGCTCTTGGAACGAGGAGGAGCTGGATGCTCATCTGCCCGCCGCTATGAAACAATATATCGCCAAAAACGACATCAAGTTCTACACCCTCGATGCGACGCACCTTGCGAAGGATCTGGGTCTCGGCAACCGTACGAACACCCTGCTGCAAGCGGCGTTCTTCAAGCTGGCGAACGTCATTCCCGCCGCCGATGCCGTGCAATACATGAAAGACGCGGCGACCCGTTCTTACTCCAAGAAGGGCGAAGCCATCGTCAAGATGAATCATGATGCCATCGAGACCGGCACGAAAGAAGTCAAGAAGGTCAACGTGCCCGCCGAATGGGCGACCGCGACCGATGAAGTTGTTGCCAAAGAGGTCTACGGCGGCCGTCCCGAAATCAAGGACTATATCGAGAAAGTGCTCGTGCCCGTCAACGCGCAAAAGGGCGACAAGCTTCCCGTTTCCACCTTCGTGGAGAACGCGGGCGGCACCGTGCCGCTCGGTTCCTCGGCTTACGAGAAACGCGGCATCGCCGTCGATGTGCCTGTTTGGGTGAAGGATAACTGCATCCAATGTAACTTCTGCTCGTACGTCTGCCCGCACGCTGTTATCCGTCCGGTCATCCTGACCGAGCAAGAAGCCAACGCGGCTCCTGCGTCGATGGTGACGAAAGCGGCGACCGGTCTGCCCGGTATGGAATTCGCGATCACCGTGTCGGTGCTCGACTGCACCGGTTGCGGCTCTTGTGCGAACGTTTGCCCGGGTATGAAGGGCAACAAGGCTCTCGTTATGCAACCGCTTGAGGAGCATCTCGAAGATGAGGAAGGCTTCCTCTACGGACAAGTCCTGCCCGAGAAACCCGAAGTTGCCGAGAAGTTCAAGGCAACCACCGTTAAGGGCAGTCAGTTCAAGCAACCCCTGCTCGAGTTCTCGGGCGCTTGCGCGGGTTGCGGCGAAACTCCTTACGCGAAACTCGCGACCCAACTTTTCGGCGATCGTATGTATATCGCCAACGCCACGGGTTGCTCGTCCATTTGGGGCGGTTCGTCGCCCTCGACGCCCTACACCGTCAACAAAGAGGGCAAGGGTCCCGCTTGGGCGAACTCCCTGTTTGAAGACAACGCCGAATACGGCTACGGCATGTTCCTCGGTGTGACGGCTCGCCGTCAACGCCTCGCCGATATCATGGCGAAATTCGCCGCGGGCGAAGCGGGCGCAGGCGCGGAACTCCGCGCGGCGGCGGCGGAATGGCTCGAAAACAAAGACGACGCAGAAGGCTCGAAAGCGGCGGCGGCGAAGGTCGAAGCGGCTCTCGACAAGGCGATCGCGGCGGGCAAGGATGACCCGATGTATGCGGAAGCCAAGAAGGCGACCGATGTGCTTGTCAAGAAATCCTTCTGGATGCTCGGCGGCGACGGCTGGTCTTATGACATCGGCTTCGGCGGCGTTGACCATGTCCTTGCGTCGGGCGAAGATGTCAACATTCTCGTGTTCGACACCGAGGTGTATTCGAACACCGGCGGTCAAGCTTCGAAGGCGACGCCTGTCGGCTCGGTGGCGCAATTCGCCGCGGCGGGCAAGGCTGTTAAGAAAAAGGATCTCGGCGCCATCGCGATGAGCTACGGCTACGTCTACGTCGCACAGGTTGCCATGGGTGCGGATATGAACCAATGCCTCAAAGCGTTCCACGAAGCGGAAAGCTATCACGGCCCGTCGCTCATCATCTGCTATGCGCCTTGCATCAACCACGGCATCAAAGGCGGCATGGGCATCTCGATGACCGAGGAAAAGAAGGCTGTGCAAGCGGGTTACTGGCACCTGTATCGCTTCGATCCGCGCAAGGACGATTCCTTCATGCTCGACTCCAAGGAGCCCAGCGAGTCCTATCGCGACTTCATCATGGGCGAGGTTCGCTACAACTCGTTGACCCGTTCCTTCCCCGACCGTGCGGAAGCGTTGTTTGCGGCGGCGGAAAAGGGCGCGAAGAACCGTTACGATCACCTCGTGCGTCTTGGCGATCTCTATTCCAAAGCGAAATAAGTTTGAGTAAAACGCCCCCCGTTGTCCTCGGACAACGGGGGCGAAATTTTAAGATGAATCATCGGAGAATCACCTATGAAAAAACGAGTAAAGCGCGTATTGATCGGAGCGTCGGTTACTGTCACGGCGTTGGTGGCTTCGGTTGCGGCGCTTGTGCTGCTGGTGCTTGGTGGGCTTTGGCTGAGTCTATGGATCATGGAAGCTCCGAATCCGGAGTATTACAACCCTCAAGAAGCACACCGTATGTATATGAACGCAGGAAATGTAATTGTCACCTGTGAACCGCTTGAGATCGAGCGTAACCATTATGATGCCGAGCAACTATGCGGGACTATGGGAATTGATTCTTGGCAACTTACGTTTTTTGCGTGGAACGAGGAACCTCAATATGAAACCGAAATTTTCGTGCGCATGTATTATTGGGATTATATTAGAATTTATGAAAATGATACCGCACAGATGTATTGGAGCGATATTCCGCTATGGTATTCGCTCCCGGAAGGTACCTATCAGAAGGTGTATGAACAGATACAAGAATTGGATGCATTGCCCGGCACAGGGCATCCCGGTTGAGTGCAGATAGCGCTCGCCGCAATTTTGATGCAACGTCGCAGGGGGCGGGCGACTGCCCGCGTTGCCGCAAGGCAACGGTCGCGCTTGGCGAGACGGAATCCGCCTGTCACGGCAGGTGCCGTGACATCCCCCTTTAGGCAAGGGGGACAAGAGGTTGCCGTGATTTTGTTGCAATGTCGAAGGGGTCGGCGTCCTCGACGACCCGCGCACACGGATGTGTGCGGCCGCGCTGTGCGCGACGGAAATCCCTTCCGTCACTCGCTTTCGCTCGTTCCACCGGGGGGAGGCTTGCGGCTTGGTGGAACGCTACGGGTTTGTTCCAAACACAACAACGCCCTGTTGTCTTCGGACAACGGGGGCAAAAATGTAAAAGGAATGGATTTGTTTTGAAAAGAATTGTTAGTATATTTATAACAATTATTATGTTAATGGCAGTATGTTTGAATCCGTTAATAGTAAGGGCGGAAACAGATACAAATTCGTCAACATCTTTTTATCAAGATGATTTTATAGGCGAAAGCATGGAAGCGTTTGATCGCAATATTGAATACTATAGGAGTTTGTATTTAAACAGCGAACAGATTGATATGCAAATTGAAACTTTCTTGGATGAAAACAGCGATTCTTCGCGGTCAATCATTGATGAAATTGCAATCAATATATATTTTGATTATTATCGTTACCTGTCGGCAAGGGATAGACTAACAGATGGACGTTTTATTGAACTCATTTTAGATTTAAATCAAGATTTAAGCGTGTTCACTTGTTTTGTTGCTAGCCGGATAGCTGTTAATGCGCAAAACATTGGTGAAGAATCCGGTTATCCGGGTCGTATAGACGGAGAACAAGATGCGTACCGCCATTTTATTTGGAATTATATGTTGGCGGAAGAATTTGGAAAAAATACTGCTCGTATCCTTACGTGCAATCATGAATGGGGAAATTTGTTTCACTCATTAGAAAATGCACAGACGTACTTTGATAATAGGTATAGTATATATATTCAGAGCGGATATGAAGAAGACGAAGCAGAAAAACTTGCATATGATGATGCGATTGTTTTTATTCCTTATAGCAAGGATTTGTTTATTTCGACCTTTACAACCTTTGCAAAATTTCAGGAAATCTGGGATAAAAATTCGTATTACATGGATTTTAATAATAATTGTTACGGACGAGCTTACGGTGATGTGGCTGCCTATAATTCATATCACGACGCATATTTGGCGGCTAAAAATGCAGGCGAACTTATTTTATCTAAAGAGCCCGAGGATTGTACCTATGATAAAAAATGGTGTATTTGGGGATGGGACTGGTATTCAGGTTACTTGCCGGATGAATAATGGAGGATATACATATGAAAAGACGAATAAAGCGCGTATTGATCGGGACTTCGATTGCCGTTGCGGCGTTGGCGGCGATGGTTGCGGCGCTCACACTGTTGGTGTTCGGCGGCTTGTATGCGTTCATGTTAAGTACGGAATGGTCGTATTTGGAAGATTACAACCCGAAAGAAGTACATCGGATTTATATGAACGCGGAAAAAGTTGTTGTTACCTGTAAACCGCTTGAAATTGATTATGTCAATTATGATGCCGAGCAAGTGTGCGGAGTTATGGAGCTTGATTCTTGGGATCTTAAGTTTTTTGCGCGGTGTGAGAGTTATCACTCGGAAACCGCCATCACCGTGTGGTATGGCAGCTGCGATTACATCGTGATTTACGAAAATGACACCGCGAACGTGCATTGGCTCGGAAGTCCGCGAATGTATTTGCTCCCGGAAGGTACGTATCAGAAGGTGTATGAACAGATACAAGAATTGGATGCATTGCCCGGCACAGGGCATCCCGGTTGAGTGCAGATAGCGCCCGCCGCAATTTTGATGCAACGTCGCAGGGGCGGCGACCGCCCGCGTTGCCGCAAGGCAACGGTCGCGCTTGGCGAGACGGAATCCCCCTGTCACGGCAGGTGCCGTGACATCCCCCTTTAGGCAAGGGGGACAAGAGGTTGCCGTGATTTTGTTGCAATGTCGAAGGGGTCGGCGTCCTCGACGACCCGCGCACACGGATGTGTGCGGTCGCGCTGTGCGCGACGGAAATCCCTTCCGTCACTCGCTTTCGCTCGTTCCACCGGGGGAGGCTTGCGGCTTGGCGGAACGCGACGGGTTTGTTCCAAACACAACAACGCCCTGTTGTCTTCGGACAACGGGGCGTTTGCGTTTTGCGGCGAAGTGTGGTATACTGAATGAAAACTTTCGATGAGGTGATGACGATCAAACGGCTGGGAATCGTGTGGATGATTTTGTGTTTGACAATACTTCCTGTGTCGGCGGTGCCGTATACAGAGGTGGAACTGGAAGAATATATGGAAGCGATTTATTGCGAGCAACCGTGGGCGACGGAGTACCCCTCGTTTTGGGTGCAATTCATTGACGTCGATCTCGACGGTCGAAAAGAATTGATCAGCATTGAGGCGGGTGAGAGTGACGCGCCGAAAAACGCACATGCGTATGCGTTTATGGATGCGGAGCTCAGTCACCGCGGTTATCTCACGGTCGGCGAACTGGATGTGTGCCGCGACACGAAAACGAACGAATCGTTTATGGTCAATCGCTTGAACGGTGTGACGCAACGGTTGGTGTACGATCGCGACGACATGGTGATCGAAACGCGCGATTTGAGTGATGCGCAAGTCGCGCGTTTGGAGTCTTACGGCTATTCGCCGATCATCGTGACGCAGGAGCAACGCGACTCGATCAAGGTGTATGAGGATTGCCGCGCGCTGTTTTTGCCGGCGTATCAGCACGACGATACGACAAACGGCGAGCCGCCGTTGATGACATACAGCAACGAAGAACCGCGGGATCGGTCGGCGTTGCTGTGGGGATCGCTGGCGGTTGCGGCGGCGATCGGTGCGGCGACAGCGGTGTGGTTGATGTCGCGCCGCGTCAAAGCACGGCAGTAAACATCAGCATGTCGCGTGTTTTCTCCCAAATCGGCTCGAAATCGTCGAGCGGCAACGGGTTGCGCCCGCGACCGAGTTCAAAGGTGAACCCCATGCGGCCTGTTTCGTTGATGAACCAATCTTTGAAACCGCCGTGTGAGGCGATGGCGTCGGGGGAGGCGGGGGTATACCCGCTTAAACTTCCCATCACCCTTGCCGCCATGTGCGAGATGGGCGGTGTGCGTTCGCCGTATTGCCAATAAATTTCCTCGCCTTGCGAATGAAGTGCGGTGACGTGCGTGAACGGCAAACGGCGACAAAGGGCGGTCATCGCTTTGGTTTCGGGTTCGCTTTCGGCGGAGGCACCGCCGAATCGTCTGCCGCACGGCGCGACAATGCCGTGATCGCGTTCGAGTGCTTGCAAAATGGCGTGACCTGCGTTAAAATTGTGGTTGAGATCCACACCCATGGCGTTGGCTTGCCAATAACCTTTAATGTCGGCGCCTTGAAAATGAAGCATATCGGCGTGACTGCCACCTGCTTTGGAACCGTGAATCGCGATGTCGACGCCGTCGGGGTTGACCTGTGGGACGATCACGATGGTGCGCGAGGCGGCGACAAGAGGATAGTTGAAACGTGACGGGCGCGTTTCGCCGCTGTACAGCGTGCACAATTCCTCGCAAAGCCGCAACGCGATGAGGGATGTCAGCCATTCCTGTGCGTGAAACGCCGCGGCGAATAACACGGCGTGTTCGCCGTGTCCGAGGGATAAGGCTTCGATCGGACGACCGCAAACACTTTCCCCGATGACGGTGCGTTGCAAAAACGGATAGGTACGACAGATGGTGTTGATGAGCGCCGAAACGGCGTGGCTGTCGGCAATTTGTGATGTAACGATGTAGGGCATGATGCGGTTCTCCTTCAACAATATTGATACAAACTATATCTATGTGAAAGGATAATACACTATGTGCGATGAGAAAATGGTTGAAAAAACGCTGGAAGAACAATTGATTTTTGACGGACGTATCATTACGGTTTATCACAATAAGGCGCTTCTCCCCAACGGCGAAACGGCGATGCGCGAGATCGTGGCGCATCCGGGCGGCGTGTGTATCGCGGCGTTGACGGACAAGGACGAGTTGCTGTTTGTGCGCCAGTTCCGCTCGCCCTACGGCGAGATCGTGACCGAGCTTCCTGCGGGCAAACTTGAAAAAGGGGAAGACCCGCTCGAAGCGGGCATCCGCGAGTTGTCTGAAGAAACGGGCGCGACGGCGACATCGTTTTCGTCGCTCGGCAAATTGTATCCGACACCCGGCTATTGCGGCGAAACGATCCATATGTATCTCGCGACGGGATTGAGCTTTGGCGAGCAACACACCGATGATGACGAGTTTTTGGATGTTTTGCGCATTCCGCTCGACAAAGCGGTCGATATGGTGATGGCGGATGAATTGCGCGATTCCAAAACGCAAACGATGGTGTTGAAGGTTGCGCGTTTGAAAGAAACGGGAAAACTGTAAAAACAAAAAGCGATTGCCGCGGCAATCGCTTTT
>JAZTZV010000030.1:0-2843 GCA_045637645.1 Acutalibacteraceae bacterium
AATCCCGACACTCCGACCAAAAAGAACGAAAGTTATAATACCTTTGGTGTTGTAACTTTCGTTCTTTTGTTTTATCATAGATTTCCGTTACAGAAGACACTTGTCTCTTGAGCATCAACCGCATTCGCGCACCCTGAACACAATTTTACCACCGCATCAAACTACGTTATGATTCAAGGAAAAATTTGTTTGTATAGAAAAACTCGCCTATCCAAATGATTCGGATAGACGAGTTTTTGTATTAAAGAAGCATTTTTAAAATTTCACGGACATCCGATGTGGAGACATCACCGCTGCCGTCAAAATCCGCCAAAGCAAGGGCACTTTCTTCTAAAATATCCGCGCCAAGCAAATGTTTCAAAATTTGACGACTGTCGACCGTCGAAACGATCGAATCACCGTTCACATCTCCGATTACACCTTGCACAACACGATCATTTTCCGTGCCCGATCGCATATTGTAATCCGTTGAGGTGATCATGTCTGCCTTTGCGGACAAGTAGCAATATTGAATCTTGATAGATGTATGCGGCTCTAAATAAAGAAGCATGGTATCAATCGTAGAGGCTTCATCCGGCGACCACCAATAACCAATATCGATTTGCAAGCGTTCATCCGTTCCCATATAACAACGAGACACGGTCTCTACAAGCTCATCACCCGAATTCGGATCACGCATGACGGTATACCCCGTCTCACGATCGACCAAACCGAATGCATAGCGTCCGCTATGGCACTCCACAGCAATGTTCCAATACGGCGTGGTGCGGTTGCCGGCAGGCATCAACAACGGCAGTTCCACTGCCGCTTCCTGTTTCCCGTCGTTTGTAAACGTTACCGAACCGTTTTCATCGGTCACATAACTCAATCGTACATCGTTTTCTGTCGGCGTAATATTCGAATCCAGGATATCAAGGCCGATGTATTCTCCGTATTGCACAATGGAGCACCAGCCGCTTGTACCGTCTTCCAATGTCACTTTGCCCCATCCGTCTTTCAGTTCCGTGACCACAGTAAGCGCACCGTTATCCAGTACACCGACAATATCATAGGTGGTGTCGGTACCTTTACGAACGTTCAAGCTCGAAGCTGTAATGCGATATGTGCCGAGTTTTTCAGCAGTCGAACCCGTGCCGATTTCATAGTTCGGAGTAGCATAACCGACAATGCGAGAATAACCGAGCGAATACGATTTTTTGAAGCATCCGCCGCCTTCGTTCACTTCGCCGTTTTGTCCGCTGGTGTTGCCTTCGATGGTATATACTTTACCGCCCGAAGCATAGCGCACAAGACCGACGTGAGACATACTGGATCGGCTGTCGCCGAAATAAATCACGTCGCCTTCCTTCGGGACATAATTGCCACCGTAATATTCCGAATATTGAAACAAATCGCGTTGCTTCCACCACGATACACCGGTGGTGCAGGATGCATGATACGTGAACACATCCGACGGAACCCCCGCTTCATAAGCGCACCAAGACACAAACATCGCACACCACGCACCGTACGCAAAGCTTGAACTGTTGAAATAATCCGCATACCACTTACCGTATTTGGTGTAATTGTTCGAACCTGCCGTAGTGCCCGCCAAAGAGCCCTCCAAATAGCCGACTTGCGTTTCGGCGATGGCGATAATATCCTTCGCTTGGTCACCTGTGTTGACATGAGTGTTTTCATACGCCGCATACGCCGTCATCGGGATACACGCCGTTAAAATTGCCAGGGATACAATGATGCCGAGAATTTGTCGCAAAGAAATTTTCAACACAAAAACCTCCCTATATATTATTTATAAACAAAGTATATCACTTGGCATGTTGAACTGTCAACACAAATTAGGGATAAATGCGGCAACCCCTCCCACACATATGCGCAGGAGGGTTCATACATCAACGGACAGGTTTTTGATTTTTTAAAATTGCACTGCCGCGTTTATCCTTGATCAAATAACGCGGACGACCTTTTACTTCCTCGTATATCTTGGAAATATACAATCCGATCACACTCAAACTGACCATTGTGGAACTGCCGATAAACAATTGTAAAAGAATCGACGTTGTGATACCGTCTGCAGACCAACCGGGAACAAAGAAACGAACCAACGTCACAATTCCCAAAATAAACGCCGCGATCAACATCATCACACCGAGCCAAAACACCACAAACAGCGGTGCGGCTGTGTAGGACGTGATCGAGTTCACAGCAAGACGGATCAAGCCTTTGAGCGTCCATTTGGTATCGCCGCCCGCACGGGAGGCCACTTCAAACGGAAGCGCATAGCGTTTAAATCCAACCCAAGCCGACAAGCCACGGAAGAACGTGTTGCGCTCGGGCATTTGCTTCCACGCCTCAAGCGATGCACGATTCATCAATTTGAAATCCGACGCAACGCCGATATCGATCTTGGTGGATTTTTTAAACACTTTATAGAATGTCATCGCGGCAATTTTGCTACCGAGAGATTCCTTACCGCGATCAGACTTGACACCTTCCACAACGTCGTAGCCTTCCTCTTGCCACAAGCGTACCATTTCGGGGATGTACTGCGGAGGATGTTGAAGGTCGGAGTCCATCACAACCACCGCATCGCCGTCGGCATTTTCCAGCGCCGCACAAAGTGCGAGCTCTTTGCCGAAATTGCGCGACAGACGAATGATCGACACGTTTTCATGATCGGTTGCCAAGCGGCACATTTCATCCCAGCTGTGATCTTTCGAACCGTCATCGACAAGCAAAAACTGATGCTCGATCCATGCCTCGTTCAACACGCGGTCAACAACACAAACGTTATCATAAATATAGTCGCCTTCATTAAAGTCGGATCGTAGCCATGTCGTTCT
>JAZTZV010000031.1:0-4386 GCA_045637645.1 Acutalibacteraceae bacterium
CCATATTCTTTATTTAATTAAAGGGCTAAAGTCCTTTTGAGTTTGGAGGAAATAACCATGGCAAGAGTGTATAATTTTTCGGCAGGTCCCTCGATGCTTCCCGAAAGCGTTCTCGCAAAGGCAGCAGCAGAGATGCTCGACTACGAAGGCAGCGGTCAATCCGTAATGGAAATGTCTCACCGCTCGAAGGTATACGAAGGTATCATTGGCGGCGCAGAGGCTTTGTTGCGTGAAGTGATGAACATCCCCGACAACTACAAAGTGTTGTTCCTGCAAGGCGGTGCTTCGTCTCAATTCACCATGATCCCCATGAACCTGATGGTTGGTTCGGGCAAAGCGGATTTTGTTGTTACCGGTCAATGGGCGAACAAGGCTTATCAAGAAGCGGCGCGCTACGGTCAAGCGAATGTGGTTGCCAGCTCGAAGGACAAGACCTTCTCTTACATTCCGAAGCTTGATCCCGCTACCTTCACCAAGGACGCGGATTACTTCCACATCTGCATGAACAACACCATTTACGGTACCTTGTTCCATGATCTGCCCGACACCGGCAACGTGCCGCTCGTCGCGGACATTAGCTCTTGCATCCTGTCCGCTCCCATCGACGTGTCGAAGTTCGGCGTGTTGTATGCAGGCGCGCAAAAGAACATGGCTCCTGCGGGCTTGACCATCGTCATCATCCGTGAGGACCTGCTCGGCAAGGCAATGCCCACTACGCCGACTATGTTTAACTATCAAATCCATGCCGACAACGGCTCGATGTATAACACGCCGCCTTGCTACACCATCTACATGGCGAAGCTCGTGCTCGAGTGGGTCAAGAACGAGATCGGCGGCTTGGAGAACATGCTCGTTCGCAACCAAAAGAAAGCGGATGTGCTGTACAACTTCCTCGATTCGTCCGCGATGTTCAAGGGTACGGTCGTTCCCGAGGATCGCTCGCTGATGAACGTGCCGTTCATCACCGGCAACGACGAGCTCGACGCGAAATTCGTCAAAGAGGCAACGGCGGCCGGCTTTGTTAACCTGAAGGGTCACCGTTCGGTCGGCGGCATGCGTGCGTCAATCTACAACGCGATGCCCTACGAAGGTGTTGAGAAGCTGGTTGCGTTCATGAAAGAGTTTGAAGCCAACAACGGTTAAGCGTTGCTTCATCGGGAGGAAATAACAATGAATATTTTGACTTTGAATAAAATTGCCGCTTGCGGCACCGATCGTCTCGGTGCGGGCTACAACGTCGGCGATGCTGTGGAAAATCCCGAAGGCATCATGGTGCGTTCGGCTTCCATGCACGATATGGAGATGCCTGCGTCTTTGCTCGCGATCGCTCGCGCCGGTGCGGGTACGAACAACATCCCCTGTGACAAGTGCGCTGAGGACGGCATCGTGGTGTTCAACACTCCCGGTGCAAACGCCAACGCCGTGAAGGAACTCGTGATTGCGGGTTTGTTCCTTGCGTCTCGTAAAGTGGTTCCTGCCATCGAATGGGCGAAGACCCTCAAGGGTCAAGGCGATGCGGTCGGCAAGCTTGTTGAAAAAGGCAAGGGTGCCTATGCCGGTCCTGAAATCCAAGGCAAGACCCTTGGCGTTGTGGGTCTCGGCGCGATCGGCCGGTTGGTGGCGAATGCCGCGCAAGCGCTCGGTATGACCGTTTACGGCTACGATCCGTATATCTCGGTCGATGCGGCTTGGGGTCTCTCCAGCTCTATCATCCACGCCTCTTCTCTTGAAGAAGTGTATGCCAACAGCGATTACATCACCGTTCACGTGCCGCTGACGCCCGACACCAAAGGTTCGGTCAATGCGGCGGCGTTTGCGCAAATGAAAGACGGCGTGCGCGTGTTGAACTTCTCGCGTGATGCTCTTGTCGACAGCAACGATATGATCGCGGCTCTCGAGAGCGGCAAAGTCGCTTGCTACGTTGTGGACTTCCCGACCGATGAAATGATCGGTGTGGAGAATGTCGTGGCGATTCCGCACCTCGGTGCCTCGACTCCCGAGAGTGAGGACAACTGCGCCGTGATGGCGGCGGATGAACTCAAGAACTATCTTGAGAACGGTAACATCGTGAACTCTGTGAACTATCCGACGCTTGTGGCTCCCCGCACGGGCGATACCCGCGTGTGCGTGCTTCATAAGAACATCCCGAACGTCTTGACCGCAATTTCTGCGGCGGTGTCGGCGCAAGGTCTGAACATCGAAGGCATGAACAATGCTTCGAAGAAGGATTTTGCGTACACCATCATGGATGTGACGGGCGATGTGTCTGATGAAAGCCTTGCCAACATCAAGGCGGTCGAAGGCGTTATCCGTGTGCGCAAGATCTAATTAAGATTCAATATTGCACCCCCTTGTCACCCTTTTCCAAGGGATGTCAAGGGGGTTCTTTATGCCATACAAAGGAAGTATCTCTTATGCTAAACACTCAATCGAGACGTGCGCGATTTTTGGCAGGATTTCGGTGCGGCGCTCCCATCATGCTTGGGTATGCACCGGTTGCGTTCGCGTTCGCGGTCGGAGCGGTCGGAAGCGGTTTGCCCTGGTGGATCGTGGTGTTGATTTCGTTGACCAACTTTACCTCCGCAGGACAAAAAGCAGGTGCCGACTTGATGGTCGCATCTGCCAATTTGACACAAATCGGTGCGGCGGTGTTTGTGATCAACATTCGCTACATTTTGATGTCGCTGTCGCTGACTCAGCGCATGCTTAAAATGCCGCTCGCTAAAAAGATGTTGCTTGCCAACGGCGTAACCGATGAGATTTATTTTCTGTCCATGAAGCAGGATAAACTCAGCGGTTGGTTTTTTACAGGATTGTCGGTCGGGCCGTATGTCGGTTGGGTAGGTGGCACGCTGATCGGTGCGTTGGCGGGTGAGGTGTTGCCGAAATCGTTGTCGTCGGCGCTCCAAATCGCGTTGTTTGCCATGTTCATCGCCATCATCATTCCCGAGATCAAAAAATCTCGCCCCGTTTTGGTGGTGTGCCTTGCGGCAGCAGGATTGTCGGCACTGATGTATTACATTCCCGTGTTGAAATCGATCGACTCGGGATGGGCGCTGATTATTGCGGCGGTTGCCGCGGCGGCGCTCGGTGCGTGGCTGTTTCCGATGAAAGATGGGGAGGTGGCGACATGACCGGAACGTGGTATTATGTTTTGGCGGTGCTGGTGATGGCGGTCGCGACCTATATCCCGCGTGCCTTGCCGTTTGCACTGTTTCGCAAACCGATCAAAAGCCGTTTCATTCAATCATTTCTCGAATATATGCCGGTTGCGGTGCTCGCCGCGATGACGTTTCCCGCGGTGTTTGATGCGACTGCCTCTCCTCTTTCGGCGGTGATCGGTGTATTGGTCGCGCTTGTGTTTTCGTTTTTCAATTTCTCCTTGTTGCCCGTGGCGCTGTTGTCGTCGTCGGCTGTGTTTGTGACGGAACTGATCCTGTTCGGATGGAAAATGTAAAAAATCTCCCGGTGTTTTGAAAACAGCGGGAGATTTTTTTACATACTTTTTATTTGCAAGCGGCGAGGATGAGTTTGGTCAACTCCACGGGGGGGACGATCACGCCGTCTTTGTAGACGCGCATGTTGCCCGAAGCGATTTCGTCGATGAGGATGACTTCGTCGTTGTTGTAACCGAACTCAAACTTGATATCCCACAAATCGAGACCGATCTTCTTGAGGTCGTCGGCAACGATCTTGGTGATTTTGAGGGTTTGCTCTTTCATGCTCTCAAACATCGCGGGAGTCATCACGCCCAAAGCCGCGAGACCTTCGCCCGTAACGAGCGGATCGCCGAGCGCGTCGTTTTTGAAGGTGCACTCCACATAGCCGCCTTCGAGAACGGTGCCGTCCGCGATGTACTCGCCGTAGCGGCGGATGAAGCTACCGGTCGCAACCAAACGGCAGATCACTTCGAGACCGTGACCAAACACAGTCGCGGGAAGCACTTCCATCGTCGCGTTGTCGATATCCGCACCGACATAGTGGGTTTTGATGCCGGCTTCTTTCAAAAGCTCAAAATAATGAATGGACGTCTCGAGGTTTGCTTTGCCGATGCCTTCGATCGTCAAGCCGACGGTGTTCTCGCCGGGATCAAACACGCCGTCTTTGCCCGTGCAATCGTCTTTAAACTTGAGCATCACATTGCCGTTGTCAAGCTCGTAAACATCTTTGGTTTTGCCTTCGTAAAGTTTTTTCATAATTGTCGATCCCCTTTGTAAAAAGTATGGGTGAAAAATTCAACGGAACAATTCTACCACAAAATATCGCAGAGTACAACTACCAAATGAAAAAAAGTTTGTCGAAGAACCAAAAAAACTGAAAACTTACATCTTGTGCTGTCAAAACAACACATAAAATCGCAGATAACAGGATTAAGTCGGATCGTAG
>JAZTZV010000032.1:0-2278 GCA_045637645.1 Acutalibacteraceae bacterium
AGCCTTTTTCGGTTGCGAAAATTCGCGTCAAAACACTTGATTTATCAAGTTGCAGAGGTGTATAATAAAATTAATTATAGACTTGATACGCAAAGGAATAGAAAGATCATGAAAATTATCGATTTGTTGACACAAGATACGTTGTCGTTGTCGTTTGAGGTGTTTCCTCCGAAAACCGAAACAAGTTTCAACAGCGTGAAAACGGCGACCGAGGAGATCGCGACATTGCACCCATCGTTTATGAGTGTGACCTACGGTGCGGGCGGCGGAACCAGTCGCTATACATTGGAAATTGCCAAAGACATCAAGGAACGATATGATGTTCCGACTCTTGCGCACTTGACCTGTGTATCTTCTACGAAAGAAACGGTGCATGAGAAAATCGCGCAAATCCAAGACGCAGGCATCACCAACGTGATGGCGCTTCGCGGCGATATCCCCGCGGCACTTGCGGATGCCGACCGCAGTCAATGGGATTATCGCTACGCCATTGACTTGATTCGCGAACTGAAAGAAGCCAAAACGGATTTTTGCATCGGCGGTGCGTGCTATCCCGAGATCCATCCCGAAAGTATCAATCAAAAGGAAGACATCCGTTACTTAAAAGAGAAGGTGGACGCAGGTTGCGATTTCCTGACGACCCAAATGTTTTTTGACAACAACCTTTTGTACAATTTCTTGTACAAGATCCGTGAAGCGGGCATCACCGTGCCGATCGTTCCCGGCATCATGCCCATCACCAATGCCAATCAGGTTGAGCGCGCAATGAAGCTGTCGGGATCGTTCATGCCCCAACGCTTTAAGAGTCTTGTCGACAAATTCGGCGGTGATCCCGCCGCCATGAAGCAAGCGGGCATTGCCTACGCGACCGATCAAATCATCGATCTGTATGCCAACGGCATCACCAATGTTCACGTGTATTCGATGAATAAACCCGACGTTGCCCAAAAGATCCAAAGCAACCTGTCGGATATCTTGGGGAAATGAGTATGACCGTTATTCGCCGAACCTTTGAAGAACCGCCGATTTGCGAACGCGAAATTTTGCGTTACGCAGGATGCAAAGCCGTCGACGACACCGTCCATGATTTGATGCACACGTGTGTCGAGCAGATGCGCTATGCGGTGCGTTATGCGCTCGTGTATGCGCGGGTGCCGCTTTTCGTGGAAGGCGATGTGTGCGATTTCGGTGCCTTCTCCTGCCGCTCGCAACAACTGGCGGACAACCTGAGTGGTTGCGAAGAAGCGGTGTTGCTTGCGGCAACGATTGGTGTTGAGACAGATCGATTGATCGCGCGTTACGGCCGTGTGTCGCCGTCAAAAGCCGTGATGATGCAAGCCTTCGGCGCGGAGCGCATCGAAGCGCTTTGCGACACGTTTTGCCAAACGTTTTCCGAGGAGCAGGGGATTTATCTGCGTCCTCGTTTCAGCCCCGGTTACGGGGATTTGTCGCTTGAGGTGCAACGGGATTTGGTGGCGGTGCTCGACGCACCGAAACAAATCGGCTTGACGCTCAACGACAGTTTGTTGCTGTCGCCGGCCAAATCGGTGACGGCGTTCATCGGGATTTCGCAAAATGCGAGTGTGAATCCCCGATCCAAATGTGTGCTTTGTCAAAAATACGATTGCGCGTTTCGAGGTGTAACATGAATTTTCGTGAATTTTTGCAACAAAACATCGTGATCTTGGACGGCGGCATGGGAACGCTCCTGCAAGCGCAAGGCTTGCAACCAGGCGAGCATCCCGAACGCTGGAACGTGACCCATCCCGAGGCGATCACCGCCATCCACCGCGCCTATTACGACGCGGGCAGTCACGTCGTCAGCACCAACACCTTCGGTGCCAATATCTTGAAATTTGAGGCGGATGAACTCGAACTCATTGTGAAAGCCGCCGTCGAAAACGCGCGCGCCGCCCAAGCACAAACCACGTCCGAAAAGGCAACATTTGTGGCGCTGGATATCGGTCCGACGGGCAAGCTGTTGGCGCCGCTGGGCGATCTCGATTTTGAGGACGCGGTTTCGGTGTTCGCGCAAACGGTCAAGCTCGGCGTGAAATACGGCGTTGATTTGATCCTCATCGAAACGATGAATGACAGCTACGAAACCAAGGCGGCACTCCTTGCCGCCAAGGAAAACAGCGATCTGCCCGTGCTGGTGTCCAACGCGTACGGCGAGGACGGCAAATTGATGACAGGCGCTTTGCCTGCGGGGATGGCGGGGGTGCGCGGAGGGATGGAGTCGGATCGTAGCGATGTCGTTCTGTGGGGCAACGGGGGG
>JAZTZV010000033.1:0-11913 GCA_045637645.1 Acutalibacteraceae bacterium
CCGCGATCGCCATTGCCTCGATCAAGGCATGGGGGTCGCCTTCGAGGACGGAGCGGTCCATGAACGCGCCGGGATCGCCTTCGTCGGCGTTACACACGACGTATTTTTGATCCGCTTGGTTGCGCGCGGTAAGCGACCATTTGAAACCGGTCGGGAAACCGCCGCCGCCACGGCCGCGAAGACCCGAATCGGTGATGATTTGGATGACTTGCTCGGGGGTGTACTCAGTCAAGCATTTGCCCAGAGCCGCGTAACCGTCCATACCGATGTATTCATCGATGTTTTCGGGGTTGATCACGCCGCAGTTGCGAAGTGCCACGCGGACTTGCTTTTTGTAGAAGCCCGTTTCATTCAGCGACACATTGACGTTCTTCGGCACAGCCTCGCCCTCGCCCGTGTCGTTATAGACCAAGCGCTCGACAAGGCGACCTTTGAGCAGGTGCTCCGTGACGATTTCTTCGACGTCGTCCGCTTCCACGCGGCTGTAGAATGTGCCTTCGGGGTAGATGATGACGACGGGGCCGAGTGCGCACAGACCAAAGCAACCGGTCTGCACGATCTTGACTTCTTCGGTCAGACCGTTTGCCTCAAGGTATTTGGCGAACAGCTCTTGGAGCTTCGCGCTACCCGACGAGGTACAACCGGTACCGCCGCAGATCAATACATGTGAACGAACCATATTGTTATCCCTCCAACTTATTCAGCATTGCCGACGGTGTAGGCTTCGACGACCTTGCCGCCTTTGATGTGTTGTTCAATGATTTCTTTGACCTTTTCGGGGGTCAATTTTACATAAGTGGTTTTGGTGTCGCCTTCGTACACTTCGGCGACGGGCTCATACTGACAAATGCCGATGCAACCGGTTTGGGTGACGGTCACGTCACCCGCCAGATCTGCCGCGTTTACTTCGGCGACAAAGGCGTTGAGGACGGGGCGGGCGCCTGCCGCGATGCCGCAGGTGGCCATGCCGACCACGATGCGTTTTTCGGCGGAGCCTTCGCGAAGAACGACTTTGTCCTTCATTTTGTCACGGATTGCTGCGAGTTCTGCCAACGATTTCATATTTATCATATCCTTTCTGTATAGTATGCTGTGTATCAATCAGTCGCGGAATATTGCTCGCGCAAATACTCCTCGATCCATTGCAAAATTTCAAATGCGCCCAGCGGCACATCGTCGCCGAGAACCTGTCGGAGTTCGGCGGTTTTCAACTCCACCGTCCGCGCGGGAGCGGTGTGCCGAAAATGAAAATCAATGTCGGGTGAGCCTTGGATGAGCGTCGTGATCGTCGGAATCATATCCCCGAGCGGTGTGAAATCCAAATGGGTTTTATCAAACACCGCCGTCACCGTTGTGCCGTGAGCGTCGGGGTTTTCCGCTTCGGTGTCCGACACGATGCTCACGTGTCCACCCGTTTGCTCGGCGGCAAGTGTCAACAACGGCACGCCCATGCCGACCTTGCGCGTGGTGCGCGTGGTGTAAAACGGGTTTTTGAGTTGCTCGACGATGTCGTCGGTCATGCCGCAACCGTTGTCGCGGATGACGATTTCGAGCGTTTCGTCCGTTTCATTCAGCAAGATCTCAATGAACGTCGCCCCCGCTTTGACGGAATTCATCGTGATATCGAGCACGTTGAGCGACAGCTCTTTCATCGGTATCCCTCCATCAACGCGGACGCCGCGCGAAGTTGTTCAAACACGCGCCGTCTCACCAAGTCGCCGCTGTACGGTTCGTCATCAATCTCAAGCGCACAACATTTTTCGCGGATATCCCACAAATAATGCGCGTCCGAGCCGCACAAAAACAACAGGTCGTTTAAGTTTCGGTGTTGTTCACACAGCGCGTCTTTTTTGTGAATATCATGAAGCTCCGCGATGCCGAACGGCGGATCGTCGGGGAACACACCGAGCGTCGCCAAAATGCCGTTGGCGGTGCGATCGATGTGCGCGGGCCAGCAGACGCCGCCGTGCGCGACGCACAACGCCGCCGCTTCCTCGAGCGACAGCGTCGTCGCCATCGGGAGAAACCAATCGTCCACGCCGATCACCTCGTCGTCGCCGTTCATGATCATTTGTTTGCCGAAAATCTCGACTTTATTTTCCACCAAGAGCCGTCTGGCGGCGACCGCTTCGTCGAAGCGCATCGCCTCATCCAGTGTTTCGAACAAACACACCAAATGAATATCCTCGGCGGTGGTGAGTTCCATTCCCGCGATGGGGATGATCCCCTGCCGCTTTGCCGCCTCGAAAAACGCGGGGCAATTTTTGGTCGTGTTGTGGTCGGTGAGTGCCATGATCTGCAACCCGCAGATCGTACCCATGCCCGCAATGTTGTTCGGGGTCATGTCATCGTCCGCACACGGCGACAAGCAGGAATGAATGTGAAAATCGTAATAATACGTACTCATACGCGTTACCCGTTGAGTGCTTGCGCGATGCGCGCGCACAGCACAAATGTCGGGTCGGGCGAACGAAGAAGCGTGATACCCTTCGCAGAAGCGGCGTCGATCACATCCGCTTCCATGGGGACGTTTTCCGCCAACACCACACACGCGACATCGGCAAGCGACGCGACCGCCAACACGTTGATGTTGGTCATGATCGTGACCCACGCGTCGCCTTCTCTTGCGCGTCCCATCACCCAACTGAGCAGATCGCCCGCATAACCGCCCGTGACCTCACGGTCGGCGTCGGCGACGGTGATCGCTTCCAAAGAGAGTTGCTCGATCAGTTCCTTGACGGTCACTCGACACTCTCCTCCTTTCGCGGTCCGATGCGACGGCGGCGAAGATCGGCACATTCCACCTTGAGCTGTTCGCACAGGCGAATCACACAATCGTCGGGGGTCGCTTCCCCGCGCACCACGTCCTCGGCGAGCGCACGACACGTCGGCGCACCGCAGGAGCCGCAGTCAAGACCGGGCAGATCCGCGCACAATCGATTGATCTCGCTCATACGACGCATGGATTCCACCATGCTGTCGGCAAGGCGCGTGATCGGGCGGCAGATCGGCTTGTCGGCGAACATCACCTCGTCGGGGATCGCGTTTTGCTCGTCCTCTTCAAGGAAGTTTTGCGACACGGGTAAGTAACGGCGAAGCGTTTGCAGGCGCGTGCGTGCAATGTACGGATTTTCCACCGCGAGCACACCGCCCACGCAACCGCCCTCGCAAGCGTTGAGTTCAATAAATTCCAGCCGCGGCAATTTGCCCGTTTCAATCTCATCGAGAACATCGATGACGTTGCGGATGCCGTCGGCGGCGAGATAGCTTTCGTTAAAGACCGCCGACGATTCACCGCCGGAGGTCGCCCAACTGATGCCGATCATTCCCGAATGGGAGACAGGCGTCGGGGCTTTGTCCTTTTTCATCACATTGATGAGAGCAAAATATACATCCTGCATGGACACCACGCAGTCGACCCCGCTCTTGCGCGAGCCGAAGCCCTGCGCCACGTAACTGACCTTGGCGGGACACGGCGAGATGAAACACACGCCGATGTCTTCATCGGTCAATTCGGGATGCTGTTCTTTTGCTCGTTCACGCGCCAAGTCCGCGGCGATCTCCATCGGCGGGAGCATGGGCATGATGTTATCGTACAAGGAAGGAAAGCGCAGCGCAATGAGTCGCACCACGGCAGGGCACGCCGAGCTGATGATCGGACGTTTGACACCTTCGCGGTGGATGAAGCGGCGGGTGTACGCCGAGAGCAGTTCCGCCGCCGCCGACACTTCAAACACATCGTCAAAGCCGATGTCGAGAAGTCCCTGCAACACATAGTCGACGTCGCTCAAATCCTCAAACTGACCGTAGAGCGACGGCGCGGGCAACGCGATCTTCCATTTGTAGCCGTTCATGGCTTCCAGTTTTTTGTAATTCGCCTTTTTTGCCTGGTTCGGACACACCCGTATGCATTGACCGCAGTCGATGCATCGATCCGCGTTGATCACCGCGTGTTTGTCGCGGATACGGATCGCCTCGGTCGGACAATGCTTGATACAAGTGGTACATCCGTTGCATTTGGAAACGTCCAGGCAGACGGAATGTTCATACGTATTCATGTCCTTACTATCCTTCAGACCGATCGTAATCAGTTGTCGTCAAGGTTGACACGCATTGTCACCTTCGTGCCTTTGCCGACTTCCGATTCGATCTCCATAATATTGGTGTAGCGTTTCATGTTCGGCAGACCCATGCCGGCACCGAAACCGAGCGAGCGCACATTGTCGGGAGCGGTGGAGAAGCCTTCCTGCATCGCTTGCGCGATGTTGGCAATGCCGGGACCGTGGTCGGTCAGGATGATCTCCACATATTCCTCCGCCACCACGATGTCGGCTTCGCCGCCGCCCGCGTGGATGACCATGTTGATCTCGCCTTCATACATCGCGATGGATACCTTGCGGATGATTTCGGGCGACACACCGAGCTCGCGCAGGATCTTTTTCACCTGCACGGAGGCTTGCCCCGCCGACGTGAAATTGTCACCGTCCACATCAAAGTGGAATCGCAACGTCTCACTCATACGCCCGCACCCTTTCCGAGTCCCGCTTCGTACAGCAGACCGCACGCTTCATACATGCGTTTCGAAGTAGACATCAAGGTGATGCCCGCTTCCTCGGCAAGCGCGATCATGTCGTCGGTGGGTTTCTTCGAGCGCACGAACACAATGCAGATCATGTCCATCATTTGGGCGGTACGGATCACTTGCGCGTTAACAAGTCCCGTCAAAAGCACCGCCTGATCTTTGACATATGCCAGCACGTCGCTCATCATGTCACTTCCGCACGCGGAATGAACGTCCTTGCCGAGCATTTCCTCGCCGACGATGAGTTGCGCATCGAGCAGATCTTTGATTTGACGAATTTCCATACTCTTTTATTCCTTCTTTGCCGATCGTCGCAATCGATCACGCTTGATATTTTGCCAAAATCGCAGGCACATCATCCACCGTCAAGCGGCCGTGAACGTCTTCGTTGACGGTCAAGACGGGAGCCAAGCCGCAAGCGCCGATGCAACGGCAAGCCGTCAGCGAGAAGCGACCGTCGGCGGTGCATTCGTCCGCACCGATGCCGAGCATCTCGGAAAGCTTGTTCATGATGTCGCCCGAGCCTTTCACATAGCAAGCGGTACCGAGGCAAACGGAGATGTTGTATTCACCCTTCGGAGACAACGAGAACTGTGCGTAGAACGTCGCAACGCCGTACACCTTCTCCACCGAAACGCCCATGCCCTCGGCAATCATTTCCTGCACCTCAAACGGCAGGTAACCGTAAATATCCTGTGCTTCTTGCATAACCTTCATCAGGTAGCTGGAATCGTGCTTGTGAGCGTCGATGACAGCCTTGAGTTTTGCTTCCTGTTCAGGGGTGCCTTTAAACGGCAGTGTGCTTCTTTTCTTTTGCATAAAGCAGTTCCTCCCTTTTTGTTCGATTTCTGACGGAAAAAGCTAAAAAACCATACACTTTTCCCGATTGTACAGAATATTATATCTTATATTTAGTGGTTTTTCAATGGGGTAACGGCAAAAAATGAAAAAAATTGTACATATTTTCTTATTTTTCTCGCTGTCCGACTCGTTTTTTTGGTCAGCCAACCGATATCATGTATTGCAAACAAAAAACGGCAAGGATGCATCCTTGCCGTTTGCTTATTCGTCGTCCTCTTCCTCGGGAGTCGGGAACACCTCGACATGCACCGATTCAATGCGGCGGTCGTCCATCGATTGTACCGTGAATACCGCGTTTTTGAACTCGACCTGCGGATGCTCGTCCGTGTCGGGGATGCGTCCGAGCTTCGACATCAAAAAGCCGCCGAGTGTATCGTAATCGCCGTCTGGGATCTCCAAATCGAGCAATTCCGCCACCTCATCGATATCCGTCGTACCTTCTACCTCATAGCGGTTATCGTCGAGCTTGGTGACCTCTTCTTCTTCGTTGTCGTATTCGTCCTGCATGTTGCCGACGATGGCTTCGAGCAGATCTTCCATCGTCACGATGCCCGCGATGCCGCCGTATTCGTCGACGATCATCGCCATTTGCATATGCGCGGCGGTCATCTCCGAGAACAGCTCGCCGCATTTTTTGGTTTCGGGCACAAAAAGCGGTTCGCGCATGACCGAGCGCACCGTCACCACCTCGGGCAACGGCTTGCCGACATACGGCAGCAGGTCTTTGATGTACAGCACGCCGATCACGTGGTCGATATCGTCCTCGTACACGGGCAAGCGGGAAATGCCGTTATCCACCGACGCGTGAAGCGCGTCGTCAATGGTATCGTCGGCGTCGATCGCCTCCATGTCGGTGCGGGGCGTCATGATATCGGCGGCGGTCAAATCGTCAAACTCGAAAATGTTGTTGATCATTTCCTTTTGACTGCCTTCGATAACGCCTTTTTCCTCGCCGACATCCACAAGCAGGCGAATCTCTTCTTCGGTGACTTGCTCATCCACTGTCGCCGGATCCACACCGAACAAACGCGACAGCAGATCCGCCGTCCCCATCATCATCCATTGCAGCGGTGCCATCAAGCCCAGCATCAGCTTCAAGAAACCGAGCAAGGCAAACGCCGTTTCTTGCGCTTTTGCCGTCACGGCACGACGCGGCAACCATTCCGAGAACAGCAACCACACCACAACGCACACAAACACCGTCGCCGCGGCGGCAACCGCCGTCGCCACCGCCAAAGGCGGAGACGGGAACGCCTTTTCCCACACAGCTTCCATGAAGAAACCCACTCTGCTCGACACCATCGCCACGGCAAGTGCCGCGAACGCAAAGCCGAGAAGCACGTTCCAAAGCCGCACAGCTTCTGTGAAACGCGTCGGGTTTTTGAGAAGTTTCACCGCCGCTTTCGCTTTTTTGTCGCCGTCGTCGGCGAGCTTGGCGAGTTGCGCGTCACTCGACGCAACCAACGCCGAATACACACAGGAAATCAACAAATTTAACAAGAACAACAACACCATCGCGGCAATGCCGCACCACATAGCAGGGTCATCAGGCACGAACGCCCACCTCTTTCATAAATATTGGGACTATGCTGAGTATACATTAAAACGACACACCGGTTCGCGTCGTGGTGGTCGTGGTCGGAGGTGCGGTCGTTTCGGGCACCATGCTGATTTGCAACACCACTTCGTCACCCTCGTAAATCTCTTCGCCGGGGGCGGGAGCCATGCCGTCGACGCGGCCGCGCTCGTATTGCGACGTCGTGACCTCGCGCACCGTCACCTTATAGCCGAGGCCCTCCAAATAGGTGATCGCCGCGCCGCGTTCCCAACCGATCAGGTTGACCATTTCGCGCTCGCGCGGGCCCGCGCTGACATACACATTGATCACGCTGTTGATATCGGCATACGTTTCCGGCATCGGATCTTGCTCCGTGATCACACCCGCAGGGATCGTGTCGCTGTATTGCTTGCCGATCACGTTCACGGTCATGTTGCCGCGAAGCGGTGTTTCTTGCTTTTCCAGTTCACGCAGATTGCGACCCACCAGATCCTCCACCGCATATTGCAGTGCCGTGGATTTCGTGCCGGTCGTTGTCGTCGTCTCCGCGACCGTGGTGGTCGTGGTTTCTTCGGTCTCGCCGAAAACGCCGTCGAGCGGATTGCCCATCACGAGCAACCACGCCAGCGCAAACACCAACAGCGCGCACAGGCACGACAGCAACGCCACCGCCACTTTATAGCCGACACCGCCCTTGGACTCGTAAACATCCAAATCGTCGTCGGTCTCCACATCGTCAAGCGCATCCTCGCGAAGTGCCTCCACAACGGGAGCCACCGTCAAGCGTTCGCGCAACATTTCCACGGTTTTGATGCGACGCGGCGCGCTGAGCAACAACGCATCGCACAGCGTCGGCGCGATATGCGACGGCCATTTTTGTGCCACGTTCGCCGGCACCATCAACGACGCAACCTTGCTCACGCGGTCGGGTGCCGCGGGGGGCTCTTCGCCCGTCAACGCATACAGCATCGTCGCACCGACGGCGTACACGTCCGCTTCCTGCGACACAGTCTCGCCCTCGACATATTGCTCGGGTGCGGCATAGCCTTTGGGCAACAGCGTCATCAGATCGCCGCC
The DNA here is from genome assembly GCA_045637645.1 of Acutalibacteraceae bacterium. GTDB lineage: Bacteria > Bacillota > Clostridia > Oscillospirales > Acutalibacteraceae > RGIG1959. The sequence goes on from JAZTZV010000033.1 coordinate 8,079, forward strand.
CTGCGTGCGGACATCCGCCAATTGCCAGCCGTCCAGTCGCAGACGGTTTTCGCTGTCCACCAAAATGGAGTCGGGGGAAATACCGAGGTGGTACAATCCCCCCGCATGCACCGTGATCAGCGATGTGAGCAGCGGTACAAACATCGGACGCGCCGCCTCCCATTTCATGTGACCGCCGAGCGTTTCCAGATAACGACGGAACGGCACACCCTCCACATGATCGGCGATGGTGTACATCGTGCCGTTATCTTCAAACATGTCATACGTCGAAATCATCGCGGGCACATCGCGCATACGCGCGATGATGCGGCTTTGCTTGCGAAATCGCTCAAGGCATTCGTCAAACGCCGTCTCGCGTCCTTCAAGTGCCACCACTTGAAGCGACAAACGTTGCGCGATGCCTTCGGGATAAAACTCGCGCACGATCACCGTGTTTTTCGCGGTTTTGTCATAACCGATATACACAATCGCGTCGCCGCGTTTTTCAAGCGCACGACCGACCACATACCGCTCGCCGAGACGCGTGCGCACGGGCAAATACCCTTCCGGGTTTTGACCCTTCACAGGGTAGCCGCAGTGGTAGCAATTATCGGAAAATTCGCTGATGGGTTGCATGCAACCCATGCAAAACAATTCGTTGGCCATTTTGTTCTCTCCCTATTCCATATAACGACGTTGCAGTTGTTGCTGACGGATGTCGTTGCCGACAAACAGCAACGGCTCGTATGTGCCGATCAGACGCGAGGCGATTTGCTCGCCGTAGTGCGCGGCAATCGCATCGCCGTCAAGGTTGGTGCTGATGATCGTCGGGCGACCGCTGAGCATACGTCCGTTGATGAGCGCGTAGAGTGCGCTGGTGTAAAACGGCGAGGGGAACTCCGTTCCCAAATCGTCCAAAATCAGCAAATCGCAATCGATCAGCGTGCGTTCGGTGTCACCGTGCGCACGACCGAAATGCTCGCTTTCCAACACATGAAGAAGCGCTTGCACCGAGCCGTAGATCACGTTGGCTTCGCGCTCGCACGCGATGGCGGCGATGGCAAGCGACACATGTGTTTTGCCCGTGCCCGTGCCGCCGCGAAGCAACAAACTCGGACGGTTGACGTTGAAGCCGTCGGCGTACCAGCGGCAATACTCGATCACGCTTTGCATGTGTTCACGCGGCGAGCAACCGAGGCTTTCGTCAAATGCCTCGCTGTAAAACGTCATATCCAGCGTATCAAACGAGCAGGGTTTCATGCCCGTCAGCTTGCGGAGCTTGTCTGCCGCTTGTTCGCGAAGAAGCGCGGTGCGGCAGGCGCAAGAGCGACCGTTCACAAAGCCGGTGTCGTCGCATTGCTTGCAGGTGTATTGCGGTTCGAAATTCGTCACCGTTTCGCCCGCTTCGCGTAAAATCTGCGCGATTTGCGCTTGTGCGGCGAGGTTTTCGCGTTTGATCTCTTCGATTTGCGCTTCGTTGCCGCGGCTGAGCACCACTTGCGTCAAGCGGCGCACCGAACCCGCCATCACCATTTCCGCTTCGCACACGCGCGGATCACGACGCATACGGGTGTGGAGCTCCTGCGCGCGGTGCTGCGCCGCCAGGCGGCGCGATTCCAAGATCCGTTCCACCGCTTCATATACATCTTTGGAGTAAGCCACGGTCGTCAATCCTCCTTAGGAGGCGTCGGGCGATGCCGACGCACCATTTTTTCATATTCGGCAATATCATACGACGGCGCACGGTCGTTCGCGGTTTTCATCCGCGCGCGCGAGGTTGTCTTTTTGGCGGGTGCTTTTTCGGTCGTCAATTCCGCCTTAGCGGCTTGCGCCGTTTTGATCCCGCAGGCATGCAGACGTTCTGCCACGCGGTCTGCATACGAAAATTGCAATTTTCCTGTTTTTTCAATCGTGAAATCGAGCACCGCCTCGATCACCTCGCGGGGCAACTCCCATTCGAAGATCCAGCGGCACGCCGCTTCTTTTTGAGCAACGGTCGGACGCACATCGGCAAGCTCGCGCCATTCGCACAGCATATCCCACGCACGTGCGCGTTGCTCCAAACGACGCAGGTGTGCATCCGCGGCTTCGAACGTGTTGATGCCGTCTTGCACCCAACCGAGCGCGGTCTTTTCAATGTATGCCATTTTGCCCTTGCCGTTTTGCACCGCATAGCCGATGATCATCAAGATCACCTCAACGGGCAACGACAGGTCGCGGTATAAATACAAAAACAATGAGATATCCGACGGCGACAGCATCTTGCCGAGCTTCGACGCGGCAGTATCCAGCAACATTGCAAACGCGCCGTCCTCCGCCTTCACTCGGAGAGCTTCTTCGCGCGACGGGCGATCGGCAACCGTTGTCTTTTCGGTCAACAACGGCGCAACAAACGTCGGCACTTCCTCGACAACGGGAGGCAACGTCACCTCCGCCGCAGGGGGTGCGCTTACGCTCGGTTTGACAATCGTCGGCGCAACATCGCCCTCCGTCGTCACAACGCCGACGCCGACCCAATAACGCACACATTCTTCACAAACGGCAGGCGACACGCCGCAAGCCGCCGCGCAGACTTCGGCATCAAACTGCCCTTGCCCCGCGCACGCCAGCCACAACAACACACGCAACTGCGGCGCACTCGCCAATTTCATCTGTTGCGCAACCGCACGCGGAATCGAAGCCGTTTCAAACGCATGCTCTTTTGCCCAGCTGTATTGCAACGTCGTCCCCTCCCTTTTTTATAAGTACCTTTCATTATACACAAAACCAACGCCGCATGCAAGAAAAATATAAATTTTCCGAAAACGCTTGACTTATGCCGCATTGTGTGATATTATTTTGATATCAAAAGATATTATTTCGATATCAGCAAGGAGAACGGGCATGGCACCGATTTTTTGTTATAAAAGGCGCGAAAGCGCCTAACCGCTGTGGCGGATCCGCAAAAAAAACAGATCCCGTTGCGCCTGTCTCAACCGCTGTATGACGCGCTGGCCGCTTGGGCAGAAGAAGATTTCCGCTCGGTCAACGGTCAGATCGAATATCTTTTGACACAATGCATTCGTTATCACGAAAAGAACGGATCTCTTCCGTCGGCCTTTCGGGACGGACTCCCCTCTCCTCCGACGGACTAATCTTTTCCTCCCCCTTAAAACCTTTATCCGTTCTTATTGAAAAAAAGCAGTCGCGGCCCCCTTCCGCTGACTGCTTTTTTTATGTTTTAAATATAAATGATCATGATCGGTTTTTGAAGCTCGCGGCATCGATTGATCACATAGCGCGTACCCGCTGACTGTCCGTCCCAAAACGCCAACACACGGTCGGCGTACGCGATGATCTCTTCGTTGCGACGAAGCGGTGCGCCTTGATGATAGTGCGCATAATCCGGCAAAAACTCCGTTAAACGCAATCCATGCGCCAGCGCATACTCGCGCGCGCAACGGTCGATGCCCCGCGCGCCGCCCGACACGATCTCGGTTGTGTCCGACGGAAGATAGGCTCCAAGATCAATTGCATGCGCATTTCGCGAACCAATAACCGCCACTTTCATAATTTTACCCTCTTTACGGCTTTATTTTGAACATAGAATATGTTCATGTTCCGTATTATATCACATCTTGCGCTTAAAATGAATACAGAATATATTCATTTTAAAGGAGATATTACAATGGCAGTCAAAAGTCTCTCCATCCGTATCGACGAAACAATGCTGCACAAACTTCATGTTGTGGCTGACTATGAAGGACGAAGCGCCAACAGCGAAATTTTGATCTTGATTCGCGACGCAATCGAAGCGTACGAAACCAAACACGGCGCAATTCCGATTTACCGGCATCCGAACAAATCGTAATATCCA